>DASXRG010000109.1:0-20914 GCA_036506735.1 Binatia bacterium
GTGATTGGCGCTCGTGAGAATGTCGCCGAGGTACTCCTTGTGGTGCGCCGATACCGGCCCGAGTCTCTCGTCGTGCATCATTTCGGCGAAGCCGATGACGCCGTTCAGCGGCGTTCGCAGCTCGTGAGACATATTCGCGAGGAACTCGCTCTTGAGCCGGCTGGCTTCCTCGATGGTCTTTCGGCGCAACTCTTCCTGGAGCTTCCTCTCGGTGACATCACGGATCGCGCTCACGACGAGCAGACCCTCGTCGGTTTGGAGCGGGCTCAAGCTGATCTCGACCGGGAACTCGTCCCCGTTCTTGCGCAGTCCATACAACTCCAGGCCGGCGCCCATGGGCCGCTTATTCGGATCGTTGAAATAACGGGTTCGGTGCGCCGGATGCAGGCCGCGAAAGCGCGCCGGTATGAGGACCTCCACGGCTCGGCCGAGCAGTTCGTCGTGTCCGTAGCCGAACAGCTTCTCGACCCCTGAATTGACCAGAATAATCTTGCCCTCCCGATCGACGACCACCATCGCGTCGGGGGCCGATTCCAGCAGGCTGGCGAAGTGCGCTACGCTAGGCACGCCGCTTTTGTCGCCGGGTTTTTTCGAGCCGCGCACTGATCTTCCTTTCCGCTCTTATTTAGCCGCCTCGGGTCGTCGGCCCAGCCGGAATATGGCGGAAGGCAGATCAGCGTGCATCGTCGCCTTGGAGATGAATTCGTGCGCGCCCGCCGCGAAGGACACGCGGCGAAATCCATCTTCGTCGAGCATACTCAGGGCGATGATGCAGGTCGCCGGCAAAGCCTCGCGCAATTTCGGAATCACTTCGAGCCCGTGCAGGTCGGGCATGTTGAGATCCATCAAAATGATATCGGGCCGCAGGCAGAGACTTTCCCGCAACCCGCTTTCGCCGCCGTAGGCGGTTCCGACGACTTCCACGCCGTCGAGCTGCTCGAGAAAAAGTTTCGCCGTCCGCAGAAAAACCGCGCTGTCGTCGACCAGCAAAATCGAAATTGGCTTCATTCCGGCTCAGGTCTCCGCCGCGCTTCCTGCGCGGATTCCCGGAGCATAGAACGGCTATGGCAAAGGGGTCTATGCGGGAGAGTACCTAAATAACCTTAGGTGGGATTACGTAGGCCGAACACCGATGCGCCGGCTAGCGCCGACTGTGCTTTGGCCGTGCTGGCCGCTTTTTCCTCGGTGGTTTGGTTTGTGACTCGGCCGTCGCTTGACTCGCGTTCATTGACTCCACCAGCCAGTCCGCTGGAATGATGCCGCGCCTGAGCGCGTACATAATTAGCTCCACGGATTTTTTTAAATGCAGCTTCCGCATCAAAGAAGCGCGGTGAATTTCCACCGTCCTCGGGCTGATGAACAACCGCTTGGCGATTTGAGCGTTAGTATTCCCCTGCGCCGCCAGGTGGAGAACTTCCCGCTCGCGGCTGGTGAGTTTTTCGTACGGGTCTTGCTCGCGCGCTTGGCTGTCTTTCACATAAGCGGAGAGGGCCAGCTCCGAGAGCTCCGGACTCAGGTAGCGTTTACCGGCCGCCACGTCACGTATCGCCTGGATCAGGTCGCTGGCGGGCGCGTCTTTGACGACGTAACCGGTTGCGCCGTTGGTGAGGGCCTCCTGCACGTTTTTTTTATCGCTCTCGATGGAAAGGACGAGCGTGCGGGTTTCCGGCGCGCGCTCGGTCAACTGGCGCACGACCTCGATGCCCGGCAGCCCCGGCATCCTGAGATCGACGACCAGCACGCGAGGGCGGAGCCGCTCCGCGAGACGAACCGCTTCGAGTCCATCGCCGGCCTCGCCGACGACGGAAAAATCCGGTTGGTGGTCGAGCATCGCGCGCAGGCTCTGGCGCACGACGTTGTGATCGTCGGCCAGCAGGATCGTTATCTCATTCGCCATTCACGCACTTTTCACCGCGCGCCTGCTCTCCACCGGCAGATCGACCTGCACTCGAGTCCCTTTGCCGGAAACCGATTGGATGCTGCAACGGCCGCCCAACGCCGCGGCGCGCTCGATCATTCCGGAAAGGCCGCACCCGGCCGCGCGCGACAAGACCTTCTCGGGGATGAATCCTTTGCCGCGGTCGTCAATTTTTACGGTCAGGGTCTGGCCGTCGTAATCCAAAGAAACTTTCGCCTGTTTTACACCGGCGTGGCGCGCGACGTTGTTCAATGCTTCCTGGACGATGCGATAGGCGGCGATTTCCACGTCGGGGTCGAGCCGCGGCGGCGAGCCGTTGCAGTTGAATTTTACCTGGACATTTGTTTGAGCGGAGTAACGTTTGAAATGCCATTCGAGCGTCGGCAGGAGTCCGAGGTGGTCCAGCATGGGAGGCCGGAGGTTCTGCAACAGCGCGCGGATCTGCGCGATCGTCTGTATCACCAGGCCGAGCGAATCGGACAAATGCATGCGAGCCTTATGCGGCGGCAGGTTCGGCATCATCTCCAGGCTGAGCTTGAGCGCGGTAAGCGTTTGTCCGATCTCGTCGTGAATTTCCGTGGCGACGAGTTTGCGCTCGTTCTCCTGCGCCTGGAGCAGGTTACGGGAAAGCTCCATCAAGCGCCGGTGGCCGGCGCGGATTTCCTCGTGCAATTGGGCGTTGTGGATCGCCACGGCCGCTTCGTTTGCAAGCAAGGTCAGGAGGTCGATTTCGTCGGTGGTAAAATGGTGCTCCTCTTTTGGCTGGAACCCCAACACACCCAGAATCTCTTGGTCCACCAGCAGCGGGAGGCCGAGATAGGAGACGATGCCCTGCTTGCGGTAGAACTCCGGGCGATGGGCTCTCCGGTCTGTTTGCGCGTTTTGGCTGATAACCGGCGCTCTGCTTTTAATCACCTCGCGCGCGAACCCGGCCGATTGACCCGGCACCAGTTCCTTCCATTCCTGCTCGTCGAGATTCCGGCAGGCAAGCGCTTCCAGATCTCCCGTGGTCTTATTGAACAGCTTCACCGTGACCGCCGACGGGTAGCGGAAGATCCGCTCGACTTTTTCCAGTAAGATGTCGAGCACCTGCTTCAGCTCTAACGTCGAGTTGAGAGCCGCAGTCATTTCATAAACGGCGTGGATACGCTGCTCCGATCGCCTGCGCTCGGCGATTTCGGCCTCGAGTTTGTTCTTGGTCGTCAGCAGCGTCATCCCTAAGTCCGCAAGGTGAATGGCCTGCTCTTTCAAATCTTTTTGGGCTTTATGGGCTTCGATCTGCTGCCTCTCCAGAGCGGCGGCCATCTCGTTGAAGGAACCGGCCAGCCGGGCGATTTCTCCATGACCTTCCGCGACGATCGCGCGGGCGGTAAGGTCGCCGGTCGCGAGTTTATGCGCCGCCTCGCGCAGCGATCGCAGCGGATTCACGATGAGCAGTTTTCCCCAGGCATTGGCTATATAAAGTCCGGCCAGGAGTACCGCGGCGAGCCAGACAAGATTGCGCCACATGGTTTTCCTGATCGGCGTCAGCAGATCGTCTTTGGGGAATCCGACGTAAAAATACAACTTGCCGGCTGCATCCGCCGTCACGGGTGTGAAGAAATAGAGACGCGAAACGCCGTCCCCGCCCTGGGTCTCTACAGTGCCGTCGCTCTTGCGGGAAAGAATCTCTTTCACGATGCCGGCATCGGCTGCGGAACGGCCGGTCCATTTCTCAGCATCGGGGTGGCGCGCCAGGATAACGCCCCTGTCGTCTATGAGCGCGGCGACGGCGCGGGGCGGTAGTTGCGCCGCAGCGACAAGGCTCTGAAGCCAGCTAAGTTTGATGCTCGCGCTGATGACCGCCCTGACTTGGCCGGTGCGGTCGAGCACGGGTTGAGCGACGATCAGAGTCGGCATTTGAGTGATGCGGCCGATCAGGTAATCGCTGACGACGAATTCTTTTGTTTCAAGCGCGCGGATAAACCAGGGGCGGTCGTTAAACTTGACCCCCGGGGGGAAGGGCGACCCGCTGCAAAGCATTTTGCCGTTTCGATCGCTGACGCCGAGATTATTGAATGCCAAGAATTTCGTCGCCAGCTCGGCTAGCTTGTCTCGGCAGGAAGAGGAACCGAGCAACTGCTCCGGAAACTGCGCCAGAACCGCCAGCAGGTCGCGCGATCGCTCGAGCAGTTGCCGGTGCTCGCTGGACGCCAAGCGGGCGATTTTCAGCGCTTCCTTCTCGGCGTCGGCGATGGCTCGGTGCTGTTCCTCGACGTTATTGAGAAGGACCAGGGCGGCGCACGGCAGAATGGCCACGACGACGAGAAGAGAAAGCCGCACTCGAAGACTGGAAATCGACAGACGAGGAGTCAAAACTGCGCCGAGCCAGGAGCGCGAGGCCAGGCGTCTCAGGCAGCGCGCTTGATAGAGAATGGCTCTTTGAAGCGACAAAGGCCAGGCGGGGTGCGCCCAGCCTGGCCTTTCGTGAGTTTTGTATTCGGGGTCGTGCATTGGCACGTTAGATCTTCCTATCGTCCCTCAATTTCCAGCGAGGTCGGACGAGGCGCGACTGCTGGGAGATTAACGCTGCCGGACGAGTATCCAATCAGATTGATAAAAATATAGTCACATTAATAGAAATATAACACTGATATCCATGCCGCTGCAACAAACTAAAGGCTCGACCTAAGTAAGACCGGAACGGGCCGATGCCCTGGGGAGTTCTTTACGAGCGGCGAAGTCATGTCGAGTCTCCGCGCCTACGTCGCGTAGGGAATTTTGACCGTGAACGTTGAACCTTTTCCCACTTCACTCTCGACCTCTATTTTTCCTCCGAGCAGGTCAATGAAATTCTGTACGATGTAAAGTCCCAGCCCGACGCCGCCGTAAAGCCGGGTTTCCGAGCTGTCCACCTGGTGGAACTTGCCAAAGATAAGCGATAGCTGTTGGGCCGAGATGCCTATTCCTGTGTCTGCTACGTTGAATTCAACAAAACGGAAGTTAGGAGTTAGCGTCACGCGCACCGAGACGGTCACGCTTCCGCGGTCCGTGAACTTGAGGGCGTTGTTGATGAGGTTCTGCAATATTTGCTTGAGCTTCGAGTTGTCGGACTTTATCGGGACAGCGGCGGTGGGATAGTGCCAGATAAGGCTCACTTTTTTTTTATCCGTGTGAACCTGATAATCCGACTTTAGCTGGTCGAGGAGATCGCGCAGGTCAAAGAACTCGTAGTTTGCGCTGACCGCCTTGGCCTCTAGCTGCGTAGTCTGCATTATGGTGTTGATCAGATTGAGCTGGTCATTGGCCCGGCTCAGCATTTTCTGGAGCGCGGCTTCCTGCTGCGGGTTGATATCGCCCAGCATCTTCTCCTTGATCATCCCGGCGTAACCCATCACGACGCTAAGCGGAGTTCTCAGCTCGTGTGACATCACGCTTAAAAATTCGTCCTTAGTCCGGTTAGCCGTTTCCAGCTCTGATGCCTTCTGCTGCAATTCCTGGGCGCGACTTTTCACTTCCTCGTACAGTTCGTTGTTTCTGACCGCGATGGCGATCTGGTCGGCCATGGATGTCAGCAATTGAAACTGGTTGGCGGCGAGTTTTCTCGGTCTGTTACCGATGCAGAGAAGCGTTCCCAGATTTTTCATGGCTCCCTTGATAGGCAGGGCGGCGAAAAAGCTGAACGCGTGCGCCGCCGCTTGTTTGCTGTCGCTCGTCCGTTGGTACACCGGATCGGTTTTAATGTCCTCGAAGACCAGCGCCTCCCCAGTTTCCGCCACCCGTCCCACGTTGCCCTTGCCTCGGGGAAAGGAGAGGAGGCCCATTCGGCGGCCCGTCTCGCTCTCGGTCGAGGCCCTTAAACGCAGCTCGGTCCTTTGTTTGTCGTAGAGATAGATCATGGTGGTATCGAACCCAAAAATATCGCTGATCTTTAGGATGACCTGTTTTAGAACGGAATCCAGCTCGAGCGACTGACTCGCGGCAGCGGTAATCGTGTAAAGAGCCTCCAGATTTCGGCGCGATTCATCGAGCCTTAGCTCCCTTTTTTTGACCTCGGCGTAAAGCTGGGCGTTATTGATGGCGATAGCGGCCTGGCCCGCTAAGGTGACAAGAAAGTCGATCTCCTCCTTATCGAATTCGTGCTCCCGTTTGGTGTAGAGGCCAAGAACCCCGAGGACCTCACCTTGGGCCAGCAGCGGGACTCCCAGATAAGAAACGAGTCCGCGCGCCTGGAACAGGTCGAGGTTGCCAGCGGTTAGATCCGTATGAATATTACGGACCGTCACAACCTCCATGCTTTTGACCACCATTTGCGTTCGACCGCTTAGGGTTGTCGGCGCTCGCGCTCGCCATTCTTCCTCATCGCTGATTCCGCGACATGCCACGGATTCGATCCCGCCGGTCTCCTGATTCAGGAGTCTGACGGTTGTCGCTGCTGCGATCGGCACAAACAGCTCGATTTTCTCCAGCAAAATATTCAGCCGCGAGCCGAGATCCAGGCTCGACGTAATGGCGACATCGATCTCATGGAGCGCCCGGATCCGCTCCAGATTGCGGTGGATTTCTTCTTCTCTCCGCTTCCGTTCGGTGATGTCACGAATGAAGCCCGTGAACTGTGGCGGCTCCGAGTCAGGGATGCGGACAATAGATAGCTCAACTGGAAACTCACTCGCATCCGCGCGCATAGCGGTTATCTCCAAGCGCTTGCCGAGCGCAGGCCCTTCGCCCGTAGTCAGGTAATGCGCCAACCCATGGCGATGCTTGTCGCGTAAAGAAGGGGGAATGATCAAATTCGCCATTTCCTTGCCGATGACCTCTGCGCGGGCATAAGCAAATGTTCTCTCGGCCGCCGGATTGAACTCGATGATCTTTCCCTCGTCATCCATGGTGATGATGCAATCAAGCGCTGAATCCATGATCGCGCCTTTGCGAGCCTCGCTTGCGCGGAGCGAGGCATCGGACGTGCGCTTTTCTGCCCGCAGTTGTTTCTCTTTCAGAGCGCGCTCTACCGCCGAAGCCAGGCGCGTCATTCTGTCCTTGACGATATAGTCGGCCGCTCCCTGTTTGAT
This sequence comes from Binatia bacterium, assembly GCA_036506735.1. Classification (GTDB taxonomy): domain Bacteria; phylum Desulfobacterota; class Binatia; order UBA9968; family UBA9968; genus JAJPJQ01. Next base: position 6,967 of record DASXRG010000109.1, read on the forward strand.
GCGCTCCACCGCGATCTCTTCGGTAATGCTTCCCGTGACGACAATGAGCGGGATGTCCAGGTTAGACTCCTTCAAAAGCTTGAGGGCCCGTGATGCACTGAACTGCGGCAGCGTATTGTCCGCGAGAATTACATCAGGAGAGTTTTGGAGCTCGGTCAGATACTCGGCTTCGGTCTCTACGCGCTTCCAGCTTGGGTCGAATCTAGCGCGGCGTAACTCTGCCGCCATGAGTTCGGCGTCAGCGGCGCGGTCTTCAACGATCAGGATGCGGAGTGGGGCGGTCGTGGACTCTTTCTTAGGCATTGCGCTGAAACCAACCGCGGTTACTCGCGCCAACAAATATCTCATATACCTGCGCTAAAGGTCAATAATTTGATTACGATAGGGTGGTTCACCGCACTCACGCTGCGGTAAAAAAAGAAGGATTTATCGGATAGCTTTCGCAGGTCTCGAGATTCAATGGATCTTAGGAGAAAACCTGCTTTTGAGATTTCGGTTTGCCGCCGCAGACCGGACACTTTCCACGTTTTAAGACTGTCTCAGTGGTCCAGGTGTCGCCGCATTTGGGACAGTGGGTCCAGACAATCCTGGAGCCTTCGCGGCCTTCCATTCGTTCTTCGTGTAGTCGGTTTCTCCGGCGCGTCTTCACCACGACTCAGCGTCGTACCACTTGGATATCGCCTGCGCAACAGGCGGATTGATTCGGATTGGTTTCGCTCCGTGTAGGAAAGGCGCAGGCCCTCGTCGATCTCGGCGACGGCCTCCGGCCAGTGGGCGGCTGCCAGCCGTCTAAGTTCCTCGGCGCTCGGCTCAGTGCATGCGATGGAGAATTGAAGGGGCGGCCTATTATGGCCATGACCCAGCAAAGTCAACAACAAAACCAACCGGGATGCGCGATGCATGATTGATCAGTTGGATTTGCGCACGCCCTCTTCGCGCAAGTCGATAATGCGGTGCAATTTACTCTTGGCTTCGTCTTCAGGACCCGCCGCGATCACCGATTTCGCCGCGCAGTGCGGACACGGAGATACCTGCGGAATCAAAGAGATTCTCTCTAACGGAATTTTCTGGAGCGCGAATCGCTTGCCGCACGAATGGCGGCGCAGGATGATGGTCCATGTCGAGGCCACAGGGAAAATTTACCAACCGTCTCCAATAGATCAAACCTGAGGCAAGTAAAGTTTCCCGCGCTCCCAGCTAAGCACGAGCGTGGTCAGTCGGATCCTTTCGGGTCTTCGCGCAAATCTACCAGGCGGTGGATTTTGCTCTTTATTCGCGCGTCCGGACCCGGGACAACGATCGGCTGCTTCGCGCAATGCGGACATTGAGATGTGTTCGGGAGCCTGGAGACTTCGTCGGCAAGAACTCCCGAGATCGAGAACACGCGGTCACAAGCATGGCACTGGAGCACCGCGGTCCATAGTCTCTGTTTGGCCACGGACCGGAGTTTAGTCCAAAGGTTCCCGGATTGGCAATAAAATTGTAGAGGCCTACCTTTGGCCGAAATGGCCCGTCATCAAAGTCAGTGGATTTCTGTCGCACCAGAAGCGTGGGCGGCAGAAAAACTAGAAGAAGTCGGCCCCATGAGCCACCGGCCTGACCTGTTTTTCTCCGCACCGAAGCGGCGCCCGGACGATCGAGCAGGGGCAAACTGAAAAGCGGGCCTGAATCGTGAGATCAAACGTCTAAAGCAGGTGTCCGACTTCCAGGTCGCCGATCTCTTGGATCGAGCGGCGGGTTTGACTTTGGAGCAGGTCCTGAAGCTGGCGGCAAAATGCGCTGTCGTCGAAAAGCAGCGCGCCCATGTAGACGGCCGTACCGTGCTCTATGACCAAAAACAACCTGGACAGTGGATAGACGGCCGACGGCACCAGTGCTTCCAAAATGCCTATTTCGCCTTTCGGGTGGGTGTTATCTTTTCCGCCGATCCACGTCCAAGTGGGCGGCCAGTTCGGGCATTTTCGGTAAGCCATGAGCGGGTGGTCCCGTAGCTTCATTAGGGGCGCAGTTTACCACCTTTGCTTCAGCGGTAACAAGCGGCCGGCGCCGGCGATCCTCCCGATGCGGCAAATTAGAATGTCCCGTCTCGTGCTCCGTTTTCAGAAGCGATTAGGCGCATGGTACGATCTACGGAATGAAAGCGGTCTGATCTTCGCGGTTTTAAGGCCGAGCCTTCGTCTTACTCCGGCCGGATCTTTACGGTGCATTCTCGATCGCGGCGGGAGTCGCCGCTTTTCGGATTGAGGGCGCATTATTTCGCGCCGGAGGCGCTCGGAATTTAGCTCTAAAGCTTCGCAGATGGCCTGGAAGGAAAACGGTGGCTCGCTGTCTTTGGCACACAACCATTCCTCTACCTCGTCCAGGAGCGGGCCGCGCGTTACGATATTTTGCCGGTACGTCCAGATAGCTTCCTCCAGGACCGCAAGCAGAAGCTTTTTCTCGGGCTGCAAAATATCTTTACGGGCGACCGCATACCAATATTGCGCCGGAAGGGTGGCGTCCGTCTCGAAAAGATAACTGGCATCCATTTGAGCAACCCCTTCTACTGATCCTCTCCGCCCAATTAGCCGCGACTTCGTTCGGCCGCACGGACAAAAGATGGTATTCTTCTTTACGCTCGTGCTCTTTTGAGATCCCCTCTCATGGGTTTCACTTACTACCTACCCCATATAATATCGACGGAGAAACTGTAATTACATAGATTCCCCTAGTCGGGTAAATTGCCCGCCGACCGGATTGGCGCTCTCTCAAAGGGTCTTACAGGGGTAAGACGGCGGTATCTTAATCGTAGGAAAACGAATCGGGTAAGAGCGGCCCAAGCGCCTGCGGCCCAAGCGCCTGCGGCCTACGTCGCATACGGAATTTTAATAGTGAACGTCGAGCCTTTGCCCGGCTCGCTTTCGACCGAGACTTCTCCGCCGAGGAAGCCGGTGAAGTGCTTGACGATGTAGAGTCCCAGACCGACGCCGCCGTAGAGCCGCGTTTCGGAGCTGTCGACCTGGTAGAACTTGTCGAAGATGCGCGGGAACTGCTCTTTGGGGATGCCGCATCCGGTGTCGGCCACTTTCAATTCCACCCACTTTCGTCTGTGGTCTTCGGTCAGACGGAGCGCGACCGTCACGGTCCCCTGATTGGTGAACTTGAGGGCGTTGTTGATCAGGTTGACTAAAATCTCCTTGAGCTTTCCGCTGTCGGTCACGAACGCGACCGGCTCGGCCGGATAATCCCAGACGACCTGGACGTTCTCCTTCGGATAATTGGCCGAGTATTCCGTCTTGAGGTGCTTCAGCATGTCGCACACGTTCAATAGATGGCGGTCGAGGATGAGCGCGCGGGATTCGAGCTGCGTGATCTGCATGATCGCGTTGATCATGTTGAGCTGGTCGTTGCCGCGGATAAGCAGTTTTTGCAGCGCATCCTCCTGCTTCGCGTTGATCTCGCCCAGCATCTTCTCCTTGACCATCCCGGCATAGCCCATCACGACGGCGAGCGGGGTTCTGAGCTCATGCGACATGACGCTCAAGAACTCGTCCTTCACCTTGCTCGCCTTCTCGAGCTCGTCCCGGGAAGCCTTGAGATTTTCAAAAAGCTGGCGGTTCTCCATCGAAATGCTCATCTGCTGGGCGAGAGCGACGAGGAGGCCTCTCTGTTCCTCGTCGAAGTGGCCGGGCGTGCGGCTGGCGAGATGGATGATGCCGTGCACCTCGTTATGAATTTTCAGCGGCGCCGTGGCCGAGGAGCGAAAGCCCAATTGCTGCTGCGCTTTGGTCTTGAAGCGCGGCTCTTCTGCGATGTCGGGGGCGATGATCGGCTCGCCGTGCTGGACGATCCATTCGACCGCCCCGGCCAGCAGCACCGTTTCCACCTGCTTCAAGTGTTCGTCGGAAAATCCGCGCTGGCCGGCGACGAGAGACACGCCCGTTTCCTTTTTCCACATCCAGATCAAAGCGCCGTCGGCGCCGGTGGCCTCGACGAGCGAGTCGATAAATCCGTCGAGCCTTTCCTGGAAGGATTCGCCGGGCGTCAGGAGCGCCAGGGCCGCGTACAGGCCGGGGAGCAGCTTCAAGGACTTTTTCAAGCCCTCGTTGGCGAGTTCCAGATCCTTGGTGGAGAGCGCGGCCTCGTGATAAATCCCGGCGTGGTAAGCCGCCAAGGCGGCCTGGCCCCCCAGGGCGCCGAGAAACTCGATCTCCTCCCTGGCAAATTCGTGCTCGTCCTTCGTATAGACGCCCAGAACTCCAAGGGGCTGGTTTTTCGCGGCCAACGGAACTCCCAAGTAAGACACCAGGCCGTGCGAGCGGTAAAATTTCTGATCGGAGGTTTGCGGATCTCTTTGAAGGTTGCGCACCGTCAGAGGTTTTTTGGTATCGAGAATCCTTTTGGCGCGGCCGCCGAACGCCCGGTGCTCCTCCGCGCGCCATTGCTCTTCGTTGGGATTGCGCGAGGCCCAAGAATCAAGTTCCCCGGACTCGCGGTTTAACAATTTGATCGTGGCGGTGGCCGCAGGGATTAACACCTCGATTTTTTCCAGGAGCAGATCGAAAATCTGCCTCAGCTCCAGCGCGGAGGCGACCGCCAAGCTGGTCTCGTTCAGCGCGCGGCTGCGCTCGACGTCGCGTTGGAGTTGTTTTTCCATTTTTCGCCGGTCGAAATCGGTTTCGGCCAGCCCATGGGCGTGCCGCAGAATCATGACGGCGAAAAAGGCGGTGTTCGCCAACGCCAAGAGAACCAGGCTGAATTGCCATTCGTAGAGTCCCGCTCGCTGGCCCAGTAACGCCAGATAGCCGAGCACGAGCGGGACTCCCAATGCGGCGGGCAGCAATTTGAGCGCCGGCACGCCGCCGACGTTGCCGCTCGTAGCGGTCGCCAGCAGGCCTGTGCCCGGGCGCGCGCATAGAACACCGAGCGAGAGAATCAAAAAATTAAGCGCCGTGTGCGGCGCCGGCGCGGCGTGCGGCCCGATGGCGTAGAGCGAGGGAATGCCGTAGAGATAACCGGCCAAGCCGACCAACGAGACGACGCCGGTGGCCAAAGCGACGGACTGAATCAGCCGGGGATTGGCGCCGGCCCCGAGCATCGAGAGTTCGGCGCCGACCAACAGAAACATGATCGCGGTGGCCGGAGCCATTCGGCCGGGCGAAGATTCGTCCGCCGCCGACAAATCTTTAAACAGTAGCTGATCGAAGCCAAAGTCCCGGCCGAGCAGATATTCCGCCAGGGTCAGCACGCTGAGCACTACGACGATGGCCGCGCATAATCGGGCGACGAGGATCAGGCGGGTGTCGGACTGGCTTACCAAGAGCCACAAAGACGCGGCCGACAGGACAAAGGCCAATGCCGCGTTGGCCTTCATCTCGCCCAAACCGGGGAAAAATCTCGCCAAGGCGGCGACGTCGAATGCCCAGCTTAAAAGAACCAGACCGCCGATGACGGCGGCGGCCAGGCTTGCCGCGCGTGAGAAGCTCTTCAAGGACGAGGTCAAGTCAATATGGCTTCGAGTAGTCATTCAAATAAAAACCCGGCTGGAGCGATTCCAGCCGGGTCGATAACGAGCCCACCAGCTAACGTGCTGTCCAAGTTCAACAATGTGTCAGCTGAACAAGGCAAAGTTGCTCAACTTTACGCCGAGTCCGGTCTAAAAGCAATTTGCCGGAGAGCACGCGGCTCGCGGCTTCTTTTTTCCCTATCCTTGTGTTAGCAAAAGTTCCCGTGGCCGCGCTGGAAAAACTCTGCCGGACCGTCATCCAATGCCGGAGGTGCCCGCGCCTGGTGCGCTGGCGCGAGCGGGCGGCGAAAGAGCCGCCGCTGCGCTATCGCGGGCAGAGCTACTGGGCCAAGCCGCTGCCGGGATTCGGCGATCCCGCGGCGCGTCTTTTCATCGTCGGTTTGGCGCCGGCGGCGCACGGCGGCAATCGTACGGGAAGAATTTTCACCGGTGACCGCAGCGGCGACTGGCTTTACGGCACGCTCCACGCCTTCGGTTTTTCCAATCAGCCGGCTTCGCTTCATCGTGACGATGGATTGAAGCTCAACGACTGCTACATCACCGCCGCCGTGCGCTGCGCGCCGCCGGCCAACAAGCCGCTGCCGCTGGAATTTGACCGCTGCCGGCCTTATCTCGTGCGGGAGCTTCAGTTGTTGAAGCGGGTGCGCGTCGTCATCGCGCTGGGAAAAATCGCCTTCGACTCCTTCCTCAAAGCTTACGCGGAGAACGGCGGGACGATTCCCAAGCCCCGGCTGCAATTCGGCCACGGCTCGGTCGCTAAACTGGACGGCGACATCACGTTGCTGGGCTCGTACCATCCCAGCCAGCAGAATACCTTCACGGGCAAGCTCACGCGGGAGATGTTTCATGCGGTGTTCCAACGGGCAAAAGAGCTTTTGCAACATGATTGATGAATTTTGAATGATGAATTTCGAATTTTCGGCCTTCAATCCAAAAATCAACATTCAACATTTAACATTCAAAATTCGACGGTGAACCGCTTGCCAAAAGCATGGCTGTCCCAATAGAATTACCGTCGTGAAGATGTCGTGGCAACTTTGGGCGGTTCTCTCCGCGGTGTTTGCCGCGCTGACGGCGATTTTTGCCAAGATCGGCGTCGAGAACGTCAACTCCGATCTTGCGACCTTCATCAGAACCTTGATCATCGCGGCCGTCCTCGCCGCCCTTCTGCTGGCCACCGGACAATTGCAGGCGCACGGTAATCTATCATCGAGAACGATTTTGTTTCTCGTGCTGTCCGGCCTGGCGACCGGCGCGTCGTGGGTCTGCTACTTTCGCGCCCTCAAGCTGGGCCAGGCCTCGCAGGTCGCGCCGATCGATAAGTTAAGCGTCGTCCTGGTCGCTCTGCTCGGGGTGGCATTCCTGGGCGAACGACTGTCGCCTGCGAACTGGGTCGGGATCGTACTGATCGCCGGAGGCGCGATACTCGTCGGTCTTAGATAATGCTTGCCTGAAACACGCCGATCCACTCATGAAGGATTACCGGGAAATAGCCGACGCGCTACGCCAGCGAATCGAAGGGGAAGTCCGCTTCGATAAGTATTCGCGCCTGCTTTATTCCACCGACGCCTCGATGTACGAGATCGAGCCGATCGGCGTTGTGCTGCCGCGCGATAAAGGAGACGTTGAAGCGGTTATAGAAACCGCTAACCGCTTCAACGTTCCCGTCCTCCCCCGCGGCGGCGGGACCGCGCTGGCGGGGCAGACCGTCGGCCACGCGATCGTTTTGGATTTCAGCAAGTACATGAACCGGGTCCTGGAGCTGAATAAAGAAGAGCTGTGGTGTCGCGTCCAGCCGGGGCTCGTGCAGGACGAACTCAACGCGCACGTGAGAGGCCATGGTCTGCTCTTTGGACCGGATACGTCGACTTCCAACCGCGCGACGATCGGCGGCATGATCGGCAACAACTCCGCCGGCGCGCACTCGCTCGCGTACGGCAAGACGCTCGATCACGTGCTCGAGTTGACGGTGCTGCTCTCAGACGGCGGCGAGGTCGTGCTGAAGGATTTGTCGGCGGAAGAGTTGCTCCGGAAAGCTAACGGAAACGGCGTCGAGGGCCAAGCTTGCCGGGAGGTTCAAGGACTGGCGCAAAAGCACCGGGAGGAAATTCTCGCGCGTTATCCGAAAATCTTGCGCCGGGTCTCGGGCTACAACCTGGATGAATTCGTCAAGCCCAAGCCGTTTAATCTCGCGCGCATGGTGGTCGGCTCCGAGGGCACTCTCGCGTGCGTCGTCGAAGCGAAGATGCGCCTGGTGCCGAAGCCCAAGTGGACGGCGCTCGACGTGATTCACTTCCACGACGACATCGAGGCGCTGCAGGCGTCGCACGCCATCCTGGACACCGCGCCGTACGCGCTGGAATCGACCGACAAGCTGGTGCTCGATCTCGCGCGCGGCAACATCGTTCAATCCAAGCGGCTGGGGTTTGTTCAGGGCGATCCCAGCTCCATTTTAATTGTCGAGTACGCCGGCGAAACCGAAACGGAGGTGAAAGAACAGGTCGACAAGCTGGAGGGACTGCGCAAAGCTCACGGCATGGGCTACGCGGCGACGCAGGCGCTCAAGCCGGAGGAGGTCCGCGCGGTTTGGGGCGTGCGCAAGGCCGGTCTCGGCCTGCTGCTCGGCATCAAAGGCGACAAGAAGCCGATCGCTTTCGTCGAAGACACCGCCGTCGATCCGGCCAGGCTGCCGGAGTTCATCAAGCGCTTTCGGGAAATTCTCAAGCGTCACGATGCGACCGCCGGCTACTACGGCCATTGCTCCGTCGGCTGCATGCACATCCGCCCGCTGATCAATCTAAAACAGCACGGCGAAGTCAAAAAGATGACGGAGATCGCGAACGAGATCACCGATCTCGTCTTGGACTTCCACGGCGCGCTCTCCGGCGAGCACGGCGACGGTCTCGCCCGCAGCCACTTCAACGAAAAACTCTACGGGCCGGCTCTTTATGGCGCGTTTCGCAAGATCAAGCGCGCTTTTGATCCGAAGAACCTGATGAATCCGGGAAAAATTGTCGATGCTCCGGCGATGACCGAATCGCTGCGCATCAGCCCGTCGTACAAGACCTGGCAGCCGGAGACCATCCTGGATTTCGGCTCGCAGGGAGGCTTCGCCGCCGCGGTGGAGATGTGCAGCGGGATGGGCGAGTGCCGGAAAAAATTGGAAGGAACGATGTGCCCCTCGTACATGGCGACTTTCGATGAGGAGCATTCGACGCGCGGGCGCGCCAACGCGCTGCGCGCGGTGCTGTCGGGAAAAGTACCGAAGGAAGAATTCACCGGCCAGCGCCTGCACGAAGTTTTGGATCTCTGTCTCGAATGCAAAGCGTGCAAAGCCGAGTGCCCGTCCAATGTCGACATGGCCAAGCTCAAGTACGAGTTCCTGCATCACTACCATCGCGCCAACGGCTTGCCGCTGCGCAACCGGCTCTTCGGCCGGATCGAGCGGCTTAACCGTCTGGGCGCGCGCTTCGCCCCGCTCTCGAACTGGCTCGCCAACTCACGGCCGAATCGCTGGTTGCTGGAGCGCTTGGCGGGAATCGACTCCAGGCGCCCGCTGCCGGCTTTCGCGCGCGAGACGTTCGCGGACTGGTTTCGTAATCATCGGTCCGAGGGAAAAGGGGAGAAGGGGACGATCGTTCTCTTTCACGACACGTTCAACACGTTCAACACTCCGGCCGTCGCGATCGCCGCGACGCGTTTTTTAGAGCACGCCGGCTATCGGGTGGCCCTCGCCGAAAAACGCTGCTGCGGCCGGCCGATGATCTCTAAGGGGATGCTCGCCGAGGCGCGCGACAACGCGGCCTGGAACGTCAAGCGGCTTTTTCCCTACGTCGAGAAAGGCGTCGCGGTCGTCGGGCTCGAACCTTCCTGCCTGCTCACCTTGCGCGATGAATATCCCGAGTTGCTCAGAACCGAGCAGGCCAAGGCCGTCGCGGCGAGAAGTTTTCTGTTCGAGGAATTTATCTCGATCGAGCGCAAGGCCGGCAGGATCGCGCTGACGTTCGGCGCCAACGGCAAGAAGGCGCTGCTCCACGGCCATTGTCATCAAAAAGCTCTGGTCGGCACCGCACCGACGGTCGAGACCCTGCGCTGGGCTGGCTTCGACGTGACGGAAGTCGATTCGGGCTGCTGCGGCATGGCCGGCTCTTTCGGCTTCGAAAAAGAGCACTACGATCTATCCATTGCGATCGCCAACCGACGTTTAGCGCCCGCCGTTCGCGCCGCCGATCCAAGCGTTGAGGTCGTGGCATCGGGAATCTCCTGCCGCCAACAGATCGAACACGTCGCGGGGCGGAAAGCGAAACACCTGGCGGAAGTGCTGTGGGAACAAGTAGAGAAATTTTGAATGATGAATTTTGTGTTTTGAATTTAATTCAAAAGTAAGAATTCAAAATTTAAAATTCGTCTAAGCGGGCAAGGTGTAACGCTCTTCGATCGCCTCTCTGATCAGCTTGCGGCTCTCGCCTGCGCCGATGTCGTCGGTGCCTTCGACGCGCTCCGCCTTGGCGGCGAGCTCTTCATCTTTGATCTCTTTGCGAAACCAGTGGGAATAATCGCCGCGCCGGAGGTGATAGTTCCACGTATCATCGTCGACGCCTTCCGCGAGCTGGACGAAAAGAATGAGATTTTGCGCCTGGAGGTGGAGCTTGCCTTCGGGGCCCTCGAAGTAAAAACTTTTATTCGGGCCGAGATCGCCTTCGGCGTATTTGCGGCGATGGCGGCGGAGCTCGGTATGGCTGGGAAGAATGCGCACTTTAAACAGCATCGCTTGAGGTTGGCGGGTCCACATGAGGACCTCGCCTTGCTCCAGCTTCACCGGAGCGCTCGCTGGCGGAGCTTCGCCCAATAGTTTGCCCACCTTGCCGAGACTCTCCTGCGCGGTCTGACCGACCGCGATGACCGTGTTGACCGACGCCAACGCGGGCGGCGCGACCAGCTCGGGGCTGATCGTTATAAAAACGAACCGTTCGAATTCTTTTGGCAGCACGAGCGAGGCGGAGTGCCGCGAGGAAGGCAGCACGTGGTGCGTTTCATCGACGACCAGCCAGTGCGGATGGCCCAGCTGGCCGCGGAGCTCCTGCAGCCGCGGCAGCAGCTTCAGAAAGAAAGCAGGGCGGTCCTGGAGCGGCACGCCGACCATATTCACGACGGCGTTTTCCTCGGGGTTCCTGAGAAGACGCAGCACCTCCTCAACGTTGGGCGGCTGCTCGTTCGTGCCCACCGCGACGGCGTCTTCGAAGCTTTCGTAGTCGCCCTCGGGGTCGATGACGCAGAATTGGTAGCGCGCTTCGTTCAGGCGCTCGATGATACCGGTCGTCACCGTCGATTTTCCGGCGCCCGAGGCGCCGGTGATCAGAATGTTCCGCCCGTAAGGGGAAATCCGCACTTCCTCGCCCGATTCGCGGTTGCCGAAAAGTATGTGGTGGCGCGCGAGCCTGTCGTCGCGCTCTTTTAGATCGTCGCGCACGATCTCGTCGATCAGCTCGACGGCGCCGCGGCCGTTCTCGGCCTGAGTCACGAAGTCGGCACGCTCTTTCAGCGTAGGCAGCGCGTTGGCGACGGCGACGGAACATTCGCAAAGACTCAAGAACGCATGATCGTTTTCAGCGTCGCCGATGCCGACGACGTTGTGCGGCGACATGCAGGTTTCGCGCAGCGCCGCGGCCAGGCCGCTCGCCTTGTTGATTCCCGCGGGCAAGATCATGACCGCGCCTTTGTTGAAAATCACCTGCAACTCGAGGCCGAGTTCCCGGATCGTCTTCAGGACCGTCGTTTCATGAGGCTCGACGGTGGCGACGATGACGTGGCCGACGCCCAGCGGACTCACGCCTTTGTCGCGCAGCGCCTGAACGAATTTTTCCGGCGGCGGATTCCCCAGGAGTTTTTTCTCCCGGCTGGCCGGCCGGTGTACCACGGCGCCGTTTTCCGCGACGATCCGCTCGAACAGGCCGGCTTGCGGAAAGATGCGGAGCACGTCCTCGAGCTCGCGGCCGGTGACCAAAACCAATTTTCGCCCGGAACCCCGCAGCCGCTCCAGCGCGGCGACGGTTTCGGCGCTCACGCGTCCGCCGATGCCGAGAGTCTCGTCGAAATCGCAGGCCAAAAGCAAATATCGCACCGTCGCTCCTTCAGCGTCGCTCGGCGGCGCTACTTAAAAAAGTAGGGGATATTCTCGGCGGTTTCAATTAAGGTAAAATCCGGGTTCGGGGAATAGGACTGAGGCGCTAAATCGACGTGTAACCCGGCGCGCGGGAGGTGGACTTCATCGCGCAAGGTCTGCAAATGCCGGCGGGATTGTATCAAATGGGAAGGGCGACCTACCTAAAACGCGCGGCGGTATCGCTCGCTCCGTTTCCCTGCGCCCTTTCCAAATGAGCCTTCATACGAGCGGCCAGCTTATCCAAATGCCGCGTGACGCAAGTGATGTGACCGCCCGGTATGAGTTCCATATCTAACTGAGAAGTTACCCGTCCCCAGCCGAGAGTCGGGTCGCGCTCTCTGTTGAACCGTTCGTCCGTCGGCCAGAGAACCGCGACGCGGCCGCCGTAGGGCTGCGGCACGTAGGCTCCGAGCGCCCCGGCCAGGACTTCATGGATTTCCTGATCTCTCTCGGACAGCCGCGGCCGGAACTGCGCGTTCAAGGGATGGCGAGAGTTACGGAACAACCGCCGGACACGATGCCCGAAATCCCGGATTCCAAGAAACAGGCGAGATCTCGCTTCGGGCGAAAGCCCGAGCCAGGATCCGAGACGGGAAATCACGCCGTGCAGCAATCTTCTCGGCAGAACCGTTCGGGCATGAGCGCCAATCAGTAGGACAAGATTTACCCGGCATCCTTGCTGTTCGAGTTGTCGGGCCATCTCAAAGGCAACCACGGCCCCGTTGCAAATTCCCCCCAGAAAGTAGGGGCCTTCAGGCTGGACGGCGCGTACCATTTGGATGTAGGACGCGGCCATCGCTTCCACAGTCGTCGGAGCCGCGGCGCCTTGCACGCCATGCGGCGTGAGCGCGTAGAACGGTTGATCCGCGCCCAGGCTCCGCGCCAGCTCCAGGCAGTAAAAACCTCCACCCTGCCAATCTCCGTGCAAGTAAAAGAAGGGCTGCTTCGAGCCGCCCGATTGAACTTTCACCAAGAGAGACCGGTTTTCTTCCACTCTCTGCTTGAAGAGCGCCGCGGCAAGTTGCTTGATCGTCGGTCCCTCGAGCAACATCGAGAGCGGAAGCTTTTCGCCGCAGACTTGCTCCACTCGCTGCATCATTTCGACGGCGAGGAGAGAATGGCCTCCCAGATCGAAAAAACTGTCGTGCACGCCGACCCGCTTCAGCCCGAGAAGCTGAGACCAAATTCTCGCCAGCGCGTTCTCGATAGGATTGCGCGGTTCCGCCGGGGTCTCATCGAGCTCGGCTCTGGCCTGGTCGGGCGTCGGCAGCGCGTGGCGGTCCAGCTTGCCGTGAGGAGTCCGCGGCAGCGCGTCGAGCGGAATAAAAAATGCCGGCACCAACGGGTCAGGCAGCTTCTGTCTCAGGAACGCGCGCAGCTCAGGTGCGTGCGAAGACGCCTTCTGTTTCGGCACGACATAAGCGATGAGCTGCGTGCCTGTCCTGAGCGACGCCGAAGGGTTTTCCCGCGCAACGATCACCGCCTCGCGCACGGCGGGATGCTGTACCAGCGCCGCTTCGATTTCCCCGGGCTCGACGCGAAAGCCGCGGATCTTAATTTGGTTGTCCAAGCGGCCAAGAAACTCGATGTCGCCGTCGGGGAGATAGCGCGCCAGATCGCCGGTCTTGTAGAGGCGCGCGCCCGCCTCGTCGCTGAACGGATGGGAAATGAATTTCTCCGCGGTCAGTTCAGGATGATTCAAATAGCCCCGCGCCAGACAACTCCCGCCGATGTGCAATTCACCGGCAACGCCGATGGGAACCGGCTGCAAGCGGCGGTCCAGTAAAAATGCCTGCGTATTGGGCAGCGGACGCCCGATCGGGACCGTGGAAGAGCCATGAGCGTTTTGATCTTTCTCCACCCGATAGGTCGACATTCCGACCGTGGCTTCGGTCGGCCCGTAGTGATTGAAAATGGCGCAAGAGGCCAGCGCGTGGATCCGGTTCATCCAATCCCAATGTGAAACTTCGCCGCCGACAATCAGCCAGCGGCGCGGCAGGAGCTGCTCGGGGCGAGACGAGGTCTGCAACACTGCGAGATGCGACGGAGCGATCTTCAACAGATCGATGGAAAAGCGGGAAAAATATTCGCTGAGCGCCTGCGGGTCAGAAGCTCTGTCTTCGGATATGACGTGGAGACAGCCGCCCGAGATCAGCGCGGGAAAAATAACCGTCTGGCTCGAATCGACCGAAAGCGGTTGAAGCATCGCAAAAGTGGCGCCGGTCTTCAGTCCGTAGCGCTCCCAGATCGCTTGCACGTAGTTGAGGATCTGGCGGTGC
>DASXRG010000110.1:0-4331 GCA_036506735.1 Binatia bacterium
GCTCCGAAGGCTCCGCGGCGGCCGCGCCGGAGCGCCACAACGACCAGCGCCCGACGGGCATCAGCCGCTCCCGCGACAGACCTCCGGAGATAACCCGCAGCCGCTGCCGGCGTGACTGCCGTTTGGTTTCAGGCAAAAGCAAAACCCTGAGCCCGGCGATGCCGTCGCCGGTGACCAGTCCGGCGGCCACCAATTCCCACAGCGCCTCTTCCGCCTTGCTCTTGAGGAGTCCGCTCCCGCGCGCGATGTCGGCCAAAAAAGACGCGCCCTGTTTCTCCAAGTAGCCGAGCGCGTCGCGCGCGCCCGTGGAAAGCGGGATGTTTGCGTTTCGCTCGGTCAGGAAATTGCCGAGATCCTCGCGCAGGACGAACGAGATCGGCGCCGCTCTGCCGGGCGAATGTCTGCGCCTTCTGCGGCGGCGCTGTGGGTTTTCTCCATTCTCTGATTCCTTCGTGTTCGATCTGAGTCTTCCCCAACTGACGATGCCCGCGAGACACAGCTCTTCCAGGGCTCTCGGATCGTATTCCGCCAGGCGGGCCGGCAGGGCGTGCTGCTCCCAGGCGGGCGCGGGAAGCTCCAGCCCCTGCAACTGACCGATGATCTCCTCTACGCCTTGGCGGCCGCGCAGCCGGGTTTCGGGCTGGACGTGCTGCCAGCGCAGCAGGAATTTCATAAAGTCGGCGGGCGTGACCGGCTCGATTTCCCGTCGCAGTTTTCCCAAGGTCAGACGATGTATTCGCGCGAGCAAACCGCGCTCGCACCATTCAATCCCCTCTTTGCTTCGTCCGGTAAATTCTCCGCGCAGCACCGTACCGGCGGCTTCGAGCGCGAGCAGCGCCTGCTCCACTCGCTTGACAGGCAATCCCAACTTCTCCGCCAGCGCGTCCGCGGTCACCGGTCCGGTAATCTCGATCCAGCCGTGGATGACTTTACGCGTGGCTTCTTCCTGAGAGGAAACATTCTCCTTTTGCACCCCTTGAAGTTCGGGCTCACAGCGGGCATCCGGCAGCAATCGGCGCACGAGACCGATCCTCTCGGCGGCAACGTACGCCCGACGCTCATCCGCTTTCTCCGTTAGCCTCCAGGACGCGATTGTCGCTCTTCCCTGCGCGATCAAGCTATGCGCCCATTCCGTCCATTCGGACGTTTCTTCGAGCGGAAGCATACCGACCGAGAGCAGCAGATCGTGCAGTTCCTCTCCATCTCTCAAATCGGGCCGAACTTCGTCACAGACCTGTGCGATCGCTTCCGGACTGAGCGCGCCGATGCCGCGCGCCAGATCGGGATCGGTGCGCCTGAGCGACACCGCCCGCGCGCGCCGCTCTTCGAGCGGCGCGTCGTCGAGAAACGCATACGGATTGGCGTTGAGGATCTCGTGCGCCATCGGCGAAGGCGCCGTCGTATCGACGGCGATGGTGCGCAACGCTCCGGCTTCGATCGCCCGCAGAACCGCCGTCAGCCCTTCGACATCCATCGCCTCGGTGAGGCAGTCGCGCACCGTCTCTTCGACCAGCGGGTGATCGGGAATCACGACCGGTCCGACCCGATTGTCCTGGCACATGAGCTGCTCCGGAAAAACCGCCGCCAGCAGATCCTCGGCGCGCATCCGCTGCAGCGCGACCGGAACTTTCTTGCCGCCGCTGAACCGGAGCAGCGCCAGCGCCCGCGTCGCGTTCCAGCGCCAGCGATTGGTGAACATGGGCGACGCCAGCGCCGCCTGAATCAGCTCGGCTTCGAGGTTGGTCGTTCGAACGAAACTGAAAACGTCCGTCAGCGCAAACGAGTGCTGCTCGCCCAGCGAGATCACGACGCCGTCGTCGGTCGCCGCCGCTTGCAGCTCCCGGTCCCAGGTGACGCAAAAGCGCTTGCGCAGCGCGAGCCCCCAGGCGCGATTGATCCGCCCGCCGAAGGGCGCGTGGACCACGAGCTGCATGCCGCCGGCCTCGTCGAAAAAACGCTCCGCCACGATGCAGTCGCCGGCCGGGACGCAACCGAGCACGGCCTCGGTCTCGGCGACGTAAGCGAACATCTGCCGCCCCGCCGGCTCCGAGACGCCGGCCTCTTTCTCCAGCCATTGAATCGTTGCCGAGCGGTCCGCGGCGCGCTGCGAGATCTGGCGTCTCAAGTCGGAGAGCGCTTCGGACAACTCAGGGCTCCGCGCCGGCGCCTCGCCGAGCCAAAACGGGATCGACGGCGGCAGCCCATGCGCATCTTCGACCCAAACTTTTCCGCTCGCGACGCGGCGAATGCGCCAGGAATTGTTGCCCAGCAGGAAAATATCTCCCGCCAGGCTCTCGATTGCGAAATCCTCGTTGACCTTGCCGACGAACGCCTCATCGACGGCCTGCACGACGTCGTAGTCGGCCGTATCGGGAATCGCGCCGCCGTTGGTGATCGCCGCGAGTCGCGCGCCGCGCCGCGCGCGCAGACGGCGGTGGACCTGATCGCGATGAATGTAGGCGTGCCGGCGCCCGCGCCGGCCGGCAATCCCTTCGGAAAGAATTTCCACCAACCGGTCGAATTCCTGCCGAGGCAAATTCCGGTACGGATAGGCACCGCGCACGAGGGAAAATAGATCGTCCTCGCCGACGCTGCCTTCCGGGCTCTCGTCGTCAAACACCCGATCGTCGGCGATCGGCAAGCTGAGTTGAACTGCGGCGCCGTTTTTCTTCGGCTTCTGCACCGGCGATGCGACGCTCGCAACGGCGGCGACCATCTGCTGCGCCAGGACATCGAGTGGTTTTTCCGGAATCGTCACGCGATCCAGCTCACCCGCCCTGACCGCCCGAACGGCCGCAGCCGCCTGCATCAGATCATCGCGCGTCAGCGGATAAAATATTCCCTTGGGCGTGGCGCCGAGCCAGTGGCCGGACCGGCCGACGCGCTGCAGCAGGGTCGCCAGGCTGCGCGGGGCGCCGATATGGCAGACCAGCTCCACGTGGCCGATATCGATTCCCAGCTCGAGGGACGCCGTTGCCACGACCACCGGCAGCCGGCCGGACTTGAGCCCGTCTTCGACCGCGAGCCGGCTCTTGCGCGACATGCTGCCGTGATGCGCGCCGACGTTTTCCTCGCCCAACAGTTTCGTCAACTGATGCGCGACCCGCTCGACCAAGCGGCGCGTGTGCACGAAAACTAAAGTCGTGCGATGCGACTTCACCTGCGCGACGATCCGGTTGTAAATCTCGTCCCAGATTTCCTGGCTCGCGATCGGGCCCAGCTCTTGATCCGGCACGTCGATGGACAGATCGAGGCTGCGGCGGTGGCCGACATCGACGATCGAACACGCGGGCGCGCCGTCCGGGCCGATGCGCTTGGTGCCGACCAGCAGCCGGGCGACCTCTTCGACGGGCTTCTGCGTGGCGCTCAAGCCGATGCGCTGGAGCGGCCTTGCGGTCAAAGCTTCCAGCCGTTCCAGCGACAGCGCCAGATGGGCGCCCCGCTTATCGCCGGCGACCGCGTGGATCTCATCGACGATCGCCGTTTCCGTCGTGCTGAGAATGCGCCGCCCTTGCTCGGAGGTCAGCAGGATATACAAGGACTCGGGTGTCGTGATCAGGATGTGCGGCGGGCGCCGGATCATGAGACGGCGCTCCCCGGTGGGCGTGTCACCGGTTCTCACCGCGACGCGGATCTCGGGAAGCTGAAGCCCTTTGGCCGCGGCGAGACTCAGAATTCCGGCGAGCGGCTCGCGGAGGTTTTTTTCGATGTCGTTTCCCAGCGCCTTGAGCGGCGACACGTAGACGACGCTCGTCTGGTCCTCGAGCCCGCCGGCCAAGGCCCGCTCGACAAGCCGATTGATCGACCAGAGAAAAGCGGCGAGCGTCTTGCCCGAGCCCGTCGGAGCGGCGATCAATGTCGCCGCGCCGGCGGCGATATGCGCCCAGCCTTGCTGCTGCGGCGCCGTGGCGCCGCTAAAGCGTTCGGCAAACCACCGGCGCAGCAGTGGATGAAATGGAATATCGGTCATAGCTTAGTCGTCACTCCCGCGGATCAGCCAAGGCTGATCAGCCTAAGGCTGAAGCGGGAGTCCGGGATTATGTAGGGGCGCGATTCATCGCGCCCTCTTACTGGATTCCCGTTTTCACGGGAATGACATGAGCCGATCGCGAATGTTTTAATATGAAACCGTTCGCCGTAGGCAGTACGGATGAACGGAAATTTGTAGATCAATATATCACGTTGCCGAGCCGCTCCCAACGAACCCAGCGATCGTTGCCGTCCCAGGACCAATAGATGAGGAAGGCCTTGCCTTTGACATCATCGAGGTTGACGTAGCCCCAGAAGCGGCTGTCGTAGCTCTTGTCCCGATTGTCGCCCATGACGAATAT
>DASXRG010000111.1:0-7913 GCA_036506735.1 Binatia bacterium
CGGAGGTCGGCAGATTATGGCGCGCATTACGGTGGAAGATTGTCTCGAAAAGGTTCCCAGCCGCTTCGAGTTGGTGATGCTGGCTTCGCAAAGGGCGCGACAGCTTTTCAAAGGGGCCAAGCCGCTGATCGATTCGAATAACCGTGAAGTTGTGGTGGCCCTGCGAGAGATCGCCGCCGGACAGGTGAAAAAGGCGCCTTCGAAGGAACTAAAGCCAACGTAACCCTTCCGATTTTCTTCACCCTCCCCGAACGTCGACGCCTCCCGCTTTACTTGTAAAGCCGCGAGAAAGGTAGTAATTTTCTGCATAGTTTGTTCCAGCCCCGCAGTGGAAATGTTGGGCGTGATGCCGCTGCGGTTGGGAGAGCTTTCCATGTCTAAGCGGAAGGACGATCGAGATGAGAAGGCCTTCCCGAACGAGATTGATCTCAATCAAAAGATCGGTCTAGCGGACGACGACAAAACTTCATCCAAGTCGCTTGTCCCGTTTGATCCCCTCCAACGATATCTGACGGAGATTCGGCGCTATCCTCTGTTGAGCCGCGAAGAGGAGCACCGTCTGGCGGTCGAATACAAAGAATACGGCAACCTGGAAGCGGCGTATAAGCTCGTCACCTCCAATCTGCGCTTGGTCGTGATGATCGCGCGCGAGTACCAAAGGGCGTTTCGCAATCTCCTCGACCTCGTTCAAGAAGGAAATATCGGCCTCATGGAAGCGGTCAAGAATTTCGATCCTTATCGCGGCATCCGCTTCCCGTCGTACGCGGTATGGTGGATCCGCGCTTATATCATTCGCTACATCATCAACGACTGGCGCATGGTCAAGATCGGCACCACTCAGGCGCAGAGAAAATTGTTTTTCAATTTGCAGAAAGAAAAGGAAAAGCTCGAGGCCGAAGGGTTTATTCCCGGCCCGAAGCTTCTGGCGCAGCGTCTGAACGTCAAGGAAGGAGAGGTCGTCGAGATGGAGCAGCGCCTCGGCAACCGCGACCTCTCCACCGATGTTCCGGTGGGGGAGGACGGAGAGGCCACGCTGCTGCACTTCTTGCCCGACAGCAGGGAGACCCCGGAAGAGCGCGTCGCAGCCGCCGAGTATCGCCACGTCCTGGGCGAGAAAATCGAACAGTTCGCCACCGGGTTGAAGGATAAAGAGCTGGTGATATTTCGCGAACGGCTCCTGAACGAAGAGCCGTTGACCCTGCGCGAAATCGGCGAACGATACGGCATCAGCCGGGAACGCGTGCGGCAAATCGAAGAGCGATTGAAAAAGAAGCTCAAAGAATATCTCAGTCGGGAATTCAAGGACCTCAAGGACACCGTCGTCGGCGCCGAATAACGCGACCTACCCGCTTCAATCTGCCGTATTGTTTTTTTGCGGCTAAAGACCCGCATCGTCCACCTTCAAAAAAGCGCCGCTCTGCTTGCCAGTTCAATTTGTATTTGATAGCTAAGTGGAGTTGTGCGGGAGAAAAATTCGCGATGCGATTTGAACGCGAGATCGAGATCCTAAATTCGAAGGAGCACGTCTGGCGGTTTCTCTGGGACGTCGATCGCTTCATCGCCTGCGTTCCGGGCTGTAAAGAGGCCGGCACGGTCGAGGCCGGTAAGCATTACACCGCGACCATGACGGAAAAGGTCGGTCCTTTCAGGGTGGAGTTCCCGATGCGGATCGACGTTCTCGAAAGCCGGGAGCTGTCCCACATCAAGGCGCTGGCGACGGGCAGCGACAGCAAGGTCGGCAGCCGCATGAAGGTGGAGCTTGAAGTCCGTTTGGCGGGCAATGGAAACAAGACGACGCTTTCTTTGGCCACCTCCGTGGACATCCTCGGCAAGCTCGCGACGCTCGGCCACAGCATCATCAAGCGTAAAGCCGACCAAGTCATGGATGAATTCGCCCGCGCGTTGAAGCAAAAATTGGAAGGCTCCGCATAATATGCTGCGGCGGTTTCGTCTGGAAGAGCCCGAGACTATCCCGCAAGCGTCGGAGCTGCTGGCGCGCTACGGAGATGCGGCGCGAATTTACGCGGGCGGCACCGAGCTTCTGTTGGTGATGAAAGAGGGGCTGGCGCATTACGAGCGTCTCGTCAACGTCAAAAAAATTCCGCGTCTGAGCGAGGTCAAACAAGACGGGGAGACGATTTCGATCGGCGCGCTGGCGACCCACCGGCAACTTTCCGTTTCGCCCGCGCTGCGGCAGCATTTTCCCGCTTTCGTTGAAATGGAAGCCCATGTGGCCAACGTCCGCGTGCGCGAAGTCGGCACCCTCGGCGGCAATCTCTGTTTCGCCGAGCCGCACGCCGATCCCGGCACATTGCTGTTGGTTCTCGGCGCCAAGCTGATCGCGGCCAAAGGAACGGGCCAGCGCGAGATCCCGATCGAGAAGTTTTTCGTCGATGCGTATGAAAGCTGTCTCGAGCCCGACGAGCTGCTCACCGAGATCCGCGTGCCGCTCCGTCCGGCCCGTTCCGGCGTGGCCTATTTGAAGTTCGGTTATCTGGAGCGGCCCAGCGTGGGAGTGGCCCTATCGTTGGCGCTCAACGGAAAAGGGAATTCGCTCGGCGACGTCCGCCTCGCCGTCGGCTGCGTGGGACCTACGGCGCGGCGGATTGAGGAAGCGGAGTCGCTGCTCAAGGGGAAGACCATCGATGAAGCGCCTCAGCGGGTCGCCGAGGCCGGAGCAGTCGCCGCGCGCGCTAGCCAGGCGATCAGCGATCTCCACGGATCTCAGGATTACAAAGAACATATCGTGGGAGTCCTGTTGAAGCGGGCCTTCCAGCGAGCCGTCGAGCAGTGCAAGTGAAAGCGCGAAATGTAGGATGAGTCGATGGCGAGCTTGATGTCGAAACCGCGCGACGCCCACACGATCCCCGTCTCTTTCACCGTCAACGGCAAATTGTACGAGCTGGAGGTAGAGCCGCACGAACTCTTGCTGGATGTGATCCGCGACCGTCTGGGACTGACGGGCGCGAAGAGGTCGTGCGACGTTCAGGTCTGCGGCGCATGCACTTTGCTCTTAGACGGCAGACCCGTAAGCTCCTGTACTCTGCCGGCGTTCGAGGCGAGGGGAAAAGAGGTCCAGACGATCGAGGGGCTGGCGCACAACGGCAAGCTCCATCCGTTGCAGGATGCATTTATTGAGCACGGCGGATTTCAGTGCGGCTTTTGCACTCCCGGGATGATTCTGACGGCTAAAGTTATGCTGGAAGAAAATCCCGAGCCGAGCGAAGAGCAAATCAAACACTTCATGCACGGCAACATTTGCCGCTGCACCGGATACAAAAAAATTATCGCCTCGATCCTCGCGGCGTCGAAGAAGATGCGCCCGCCGGCGCCAGCAAAGCGCAAATCTTAATCGCCGATTCCATAGTCCCCCCAGCGCGCCGCGACGCGATTGAGATGCTCCTTGGGCGGAAGCGAAATCGCCGGGTAATCGTGTTTCCTGGTGGCATCGATCGCCAGCCGCGAGCCGACGTCCCGGATCGGATCGTGCTGCGGCACGGTGCGCGGCGCCTGCGAGGGGTCGAGCCCGACGGCCTGGACGTCTCGCTCGATATAGACATCTTTATCCGGCCGGACGCGCCAGCTGAGCGCCCAATCGACGTCGAAGTCGTCCCACACGTCGATATCGTCGTCCACGACGACCGTGATCTTGCCGAAACCGGTCCGCATCGACCAGATCCCATACATCAGTTGTTTGACCTGACCGTCGAACTGCTTTTTCATCGACACTACGGTATAGGCGCCGCTGCCGCCGGCTTCTTTCAGTCGCAGGTCTTTGACCGGCAGACGGAGCACGTACTTGAGGTGTTTGAACAGCGGCCACTCGCGGCCGACGCCGCGGATGCAGCTCGACTCCGAAGGCGGGCGCTGGCTGATGAACGCCTGGTAGATCGGCTTGTTGCGGAACGTCATGCATGTGATGTTGAAGATCGGTTGTTTCCCTGCCGGGCCCATATAGCCGGTATATTCTCCAAACGGGCCTTCCATCTCACGCACGTTGGCGGGAATCTCACCTTCCAATACGATCTCGGCGGTAGCGGGAACTTCGAGCGGCACGGTCTCGCACGGGACCAGCTCCACCGGCGCGCCGCGCAGCGCTCCGGCAACGGCGAATTCATCCAGGGTATCGGAAATTTTCGAAACCGAGACATAGCCGATTGTGGGATCGGCGCCGATGACGACCGCTACGGGCGTGGGTTGGTTTTGCTCATCGTTTCTTCTCACGTGCCACGCCGCGTCCTGCCGCTTGCCGAAAAGAAATCCCGTCTTGTTCGGTCCTTTGACCTCCATGCGGTAGGTTCCGATGTTGCGCACGCCGCTCTCCGGATCTTTCGTGATGACATAGGGCGAAGTGAAAAATGGTCCCGGATCTTCTCCGACGGTCCACACGGGAACCGGCAGTTTGGTAATATCCACCTGATGACAGCGCAGAATATTTTCCTTGCACGGGCCGGTTTTGACCATCACCGGCGGAATCGGTTTCTCCAGCGCCTGGTCCCACTTGCGATTGATTCCTTCCACCGAGTCGGTTTCAAGTCCGATTGCATAGATGTCCCGGGAGGCGCCGAGGCAGCCCGCGGCGATGGGAATGTCGAAACCCTTTACGTTCTCAAACAGAAGAGCGGGGCGCCGGTCCGGGGGGATCTTGTAAAACAGCTGACGGCAAACCGCGGCCACTTCCCAGTCCTTGTCCACCTCTTTCTTAATTCTTTTGAGCTTGCCTCTCTCTTCCAAAGCGGCCAAATATGCCCGCAAATCGCGATAAGCCACAGTTTCCTCCCTTTAAATAAAGCCGGCCTGATTGCACTACTTTAGATTATTTTGGCCTTTATAGTCAATACATAAACTATATTGTTTCGCCGGCTCGCTACTTTGGGGTTGGCTGGCTTTTAAGCGCGAATTTCGGTGCGCATGAACTTGATGTAGGAGATGCCGAAGCAGACAGCGCCGAGCCCAATGAGGGTCGTAAATTGCGGCAAGATCAGCAGGAGACTTTGGCCCAGAGCGAGCGGGGTGAGCAGGATTCCCTGAGTCTGTTCAGGAAGAGCCGCCCCGAAACCCCGTGCCAGGGGATTGAGTAATATTTGGACTGTTTCTCCATAAAGGGCGCTTGGCGATATGCGGTTGATCATATTTGCGATATCCAACTGACGGACTATCGCCTCAGGCGTTGTCGGATCGGGGATGATCAAACCGGCCGCAACTTGCGCGATCACTGGCGCGAAAATCGTCAGGAACAGCCACAGCGCCAAAGAACCCAGGGCAGCGGTCACCGTGCGCTGGAACAACAGTGAAAAAAGAAGTGCCAGCGCGAGCCAAAAACCTACGTAGACAATTCCGACGACCGTGAAAATCAGGATGCGCCAGAGTTCTTCGGCATTCGGCGGAAACCCGACAAGAATAATTCCCAAACCGATGACGAGCAGAAGAATCGAAGCCCAGAGGACCGCGACCGTTGCGAGGCCGGCAAGAAACTTTCCGTTGATCAGGCTGTCGCGGTAGATCGGCTGCGACAGCACTCGACTGAGTGTCCCGCGGGCGTACTCGCCGCTGATGGCGTCGAATCCAAGGACAATACCGACAAGAGGACCGAGGAGGCTCAAGAATGTCGCGAGCGAAAACAGGCCGCCGCTCTGCGAAGTCAGCAGGGAGAGAAACGCGAATTCCGCGGGGACGCTCTCGGTGTCCTGCCGTATAGACTGCCCGGCCGCATAAATCGCCCAAACAGCGAGGAGGACGATGATGGCCATCAAGATCATGAATCGAAGGCTGCTAAAGTGATCGCCCAACTCTTTCCAAAACACTACGGTCATATCTTTAAGCCTCGCGAAAATATTTCAAATAAATTTCTTCCAGAGTCGTATCCTCGGATCGCAGTTGGAGCAACGAGAGGCCCCGTCTCGCGACCAACGACACGACCTGCGGTCGCACGTCTTGGGTGCAACGCAAGAACCAACCGCGGCCGCGCTGCTCGATCGAGGCGACCCCCGGTAGCGCGCGCAGGTCGTTTTCCACACCGTTCGGCGCGCCCGCGACCTCCAGCAGAAAATTCCATTGGCGTTCGCCGAAGACGGCGGTGCCGAGCTCATCCACCTCGCCCTGCGCGATCATTTTCCCTTTGACGATGATCCCGACGCGGTGACACATCTGCTGCACCTGATGGAGAAAGTGGGAGGAGAGCAGCACCGTCAGGGACCGCTCGCGGCCGAGCCCGGTGATCAGGTCCAGAATACGCGCCGCCCCGTCGGGGTCGAGTCCCAAGGTGGGCTCGTCGAGAATGAGCGCTTGCGGCTGTTTGACGAGGACTTCCGCGATGCCGAGCCGCTGCTTCATTCCGCGCGAGTATTCCTTGACGTTGCGGCGGCAGTCGTTGGCGAGACCGACCTGTTCCAAAAGCTCGTCGATCTTTCGATTGGCTTCGCTTTCCGGGATGCGATTCAAGCGCGCGATGTAGAGTAGATTGTCGCGGCCGCTGAGATCGTCGTAGAAGCCGGGATTTTCCGGCAGGTAGCCGACGCGTTTTTTCACTTCGAGCGGCTGCCGGGTCGGATCGAAGCCACAAACCCTGACTTCGCCGGCGGCGGGCTCGGTGAGGCCCAACAGCATCAGGATCGTCGTGGTTTTGCCCGCGCCGTTCGGTCCGAGAAAGCCGAAAATTTCTCCTTCTTGGACGCTAAGGTTGAGACCGTTGACCGCGACCAGGTCGCGATAGCGTTTGGTCAGGCTGCGAGTTTCTATGACGGCGCTCATCGTCGGCCCAGGCGCCAAAAAACGACGGCGAGTCCCAACACGACGGCGCCGACGATCGCGGCGCCGATCCAGCCCCACAACGTGGCGGTCGCGACCGTCACTCTGAAATCGACGGATTTCGTCGTGTCGGCGCTATTGGCGATCAAAGTAATCTGATAGTCGCCCGCGATGGCGCGCGCCGGCGCCGTGATTTCCATCGAGATCTCGCGCAGCTCGCCGGGATTGAGCGCGTCGATCTTGTCGGGTTTGAAATCGATGGTCCACTTATCCGGCATTTTTTTGGAGAAGGTCAGGTTGCGAACGGGCGCCGTGCCCACGTTTTGAACGTGAAACGGAACCGCGGTTTTTTGTCCTGCCGTGACCGATGTGTTGAGCGTTCCGGCGAGCGTCCCCATGCGCAGATCGGTGACGCCCCTTAGAGTCACCTTGAGATTGGTCGAAGCTTCGAAAGCGCCGGCGCGCGCTCGGATCGTAACGGGCTGTTCGCCCGCGTCGGCGCGCGCGGGGGAATCTATCTCCACGCTCAACGTCTCGGTGCCGTTTTCTTTGAGCGCTATCGAAGAAATTTGCGTGTCGCCGAATTGCGGTTTGAAACGCACCGCCCACCCGTTCGGCGCTTGTGCGGTGAGAGAGGCGGTGAGCGGCTTATTCGTCTCGTTTTTGAGATCCACGGTAAATTTCAACGTCTGGCCCGACGGGGTGGTTAAGACAGGATACTGGCTGGTCAGCTTGAGGCCGCCGGTCTCGACTTTCTTCGAAGTCACACGAAAATTCACCGCGGAGACGTATTGTGTCGGTCCGTTGGCATCTTTGGCGGTCACCTTGATCGGATAGGTCCCCGGCTTTGCGCTCTCGGGAATTTTGGCCTTGAATTCGAGGGTAGTCGATTTGGTGTTGGATTGATCGCTTGCCTGCACCATGACCGACCGAACCGGATAACTGGGGTAGCGGGAGTTGAAATTGACGTCCCAACCTTGCGGGATGCCGTCGATCGACAAATTCACCTCAACCGGCTGCCGGCCACGGTTGACGACTTCCGCATCCATCGTGGCCTCTTGCCCCTGACCGACGGTGAGATCCCGGAAGGGGAGGATTAGATTGAACGACTCCTTCGGAGCATCCGCGGTTTCTTTTTTATCTTGCGACTCCGCGGCGAAAGCCGG
>DASXRG010000112.1:0-2053 GCA_036506735.1 Binatia bacterium
GATCCATTGCGCCGCAAACATGCGCGTTACCGCCTTTGTCGGGCTCTATCGCGTTCTGCGTCTGCGTTGGCCTGAGGAGGATGCTTTCAGCCTGATGCATACTGTCTGGAAGCCTGATCAAGTCTGGTCTGCGTTTATCACTTCGCAATTGGCCAAAGCAAATGACGGCTAACTTCTCGCTCAACCCGGACGCCTCGCCGGCGGCGCTACGCGCCGTCCGCTCGGCGCCGGTTAGCTTGGTCCGTTAGGCAGCATGCCGATCGTTACTGTGGAGTTTGTCGCTGATGCGGATCGCGCGCTCGAGCACAATCTTGCACAGTCGCTTGCTGACGCCGTCGGTCGCGCGCTTGGCTCGCCGTCCGGCCAAACTTGGCTTCGCCTTCGGTCGATTGGGCGGAATGAGTACGCGGAAAACGGCGCACTCGTCAGCGCCGACGAATTGCCCGTTTTCGTTACTGTGCTCAAACATCACTTA
The DNA here is from genome assembly GCA_036506735.1 of Binatia bacterium. Taxonomy (GTDB): domain Bacteria; phylum Desulfobacterota; class Binatia; order UBA9968; family UBA9968; genus JAJPJQ01. Next base: position 476 of record DASXRG010000112.1, read on the forward strand.
CCTCTCGGCGCAGAACTCCATACGGAGATCACAGCACTTACTGAGGCCGTTGCACAAGTTATTCGCCGGCCTGTTGCTTGTGTTCACATTGAGTACGCATCGGCTGCAGCGGGTCGTGTCTCTTTCGGAGGCAAGCTGGCTGAATGAGCATGCTGCCTAACCACTCGCTCAACCCGGACGCTCCTCGGCGGGCCTGCGGCCCGTCCGTCGTCGCGCCGGTTAGCTTGGTTTGTTAGCCGTCAATAAAGATGTGCCCTCCGGCATTGACGTAGTACGTCTTTGCCGTATAATATCCGCATGATCAGCTTCGTGGAAACCAAGCTGTTCACGCGACTCGTGCAGGAATATTTGTCGGATTATGAATACTCGGAGCTTCAGCAGGCCCTAATCGCCAATCCCGAGGCTGGCGCGATCATTCCTGGTTCGGGCGGCGTGCGCAAGCTTCGCTGGGGCCTTGCCGGACGCGGCAAGCGTGGCGGTATCCGGGTCATCTATTTCCTGCGTACCCGGCAAGGGCAGATCTGGATGCTAACGCTCTACCCAAAGAATGTCGCGGAGAATATCCCGGCGCATGTACTGAAACAGATCAAAGGTGAAATTGATGGCTAAGGCTACCGCAAAGCGAAACGTGGGAATTGAAATCCTGGAAGGTTTGCGCCAACTAAAGCGTGGCGAGGTTGGTCGGGTCGTAAATGTTCCTTCGGTAACTACGATTCGTGAACGTACCGGTCTTTCTCAAGCTCAATTTGCCGCACTTCTTGGCGTATCCGTGCGCACACTGCAAGAATGGGAGCAAGGGCGTCGCGCGCCTTCTGGTGCAGCTCGCACACTGCTGTTGGTGGCAGCAAAGAATCCGCAAGCCTTACTCGAAGTCGCCTAGTTCGTCGAAGATGACGGCTAACCACTCGCTCAACCGGACCGCTCGCCGGCGGCGCTCGCGCGCCGTCCGCTCGCCGCCGGTTAGCTTGGTTCGTTAGGGCCCATGGCGTCTGTGCGAATCACGAGCGTGCCTCCCGGTGAAGCGCCCACCCATATTCGCGAAGCGTGGGTCGGGCTCGTACTTTCTCTCGCGCGCGAGCAGCCGAGACGCTACATAACATCCGGGGTGTTGTCCGGGCCTCGAGGCTTCATTCAAACGCTTCAGCATCTGCTTACCTCCCGCCTTACACTGCACAGCGGCTTCGCCGTGTCCACCTTGCCTGCCCTCGAGCTATTGGAAAGGTCTCGCCCTGCAGCGGCACGTTGGTGGCGAGAGAATGCGCCGCACCTACTCCAAGCGGGCCGCCACTTTGTGTTCCCCATCGAGTGCTGCGAGGCCCTGTAGTGAAGGCGGTATGCATGGGCCCTAACCACGCGCTCAACCGGACCGCTCGCCGGCGGGCTTTCGCGGCGAGATATTTTCGCTCCAGCCCGCCGGCGGGCGGCCGGTTAACTCTCCGTTAGGCGGCTTATGCGCTACATAGTCACCGGCCGTGCTCACCCCGAGCGCGCAGATATCAACTTTGATGTGATTACTCTGCCCGTTTCCGACACCGAGTTCATTAGCGCTCGTTGTGAGGCTTCACAGCTATCGGTACT
>DASXRG010000113.1:0-2713 GCA_036506735.1 Binatia bacterium
TTCTCACGGCGGTGATTCGCGCCACGCGCCAGGTCCCGCCCGAGCGGATGCTCTGGACGACGCCCGATCGCGACCGCCCATTCAAAGTTTTTTGTTATCATATCCTGGTCGATCCGATGCACGTCCTCGATGCCATCGCGAGCGGAAAATACGACGGCAATTTCAAGCTGACGTACGCAGAGGAGGCGGAGCCCTTCGGCTCTATGGAAGCGGTCGCGCGCTTCGGCGCAGAGTGCCGCGCACGCCTTCGGCAAGCTGTCAAAAACTTAAGCCGCGCGGAACTCGACCGGCCGATCGACGGCTACGCCGGCACGACCGACGGACACGAGCTGTTTTATTTAGTCCTGAGCCACACGGCGCATCACCTGCGCCAGCTCTATGCAATGCTGCGTATGATCGGCGTCGAGCCCGCCGACCCGCTCAAGCCGGAAGACTTTCAGGGTATCCAAATGCCGCGAGACCTGTGGTAAAAATTCCCGCGGGCTTGTTTATCGCTTATCCTCCATTTTAATCCCTTTTTTATCCGTTCCAGCGAGATTTTAACTTGGCCGACGTCTCTTTACGTCCTAAGAATACGCCCGAGGCGGGAAGCGCCCGTCCGGCATTATAGGCAAAAAATTCTCTTGCCTTTGACGCGGCAGTTATGTTAGGTGCTCACCAGCTTCGTTGTGGAAGCATATCTCGGTCGAGGAGGACTGAACGTGGATCAGCATAGAAAGCTTTGGACGCTTTTCGTTGTTAGTTTTTGGCTTGTCACGGTAATCGTCTCGGCTCCGGCTCTCGCCGAGCAGGCTTCTCAGCCTCCGGGTGGCGCGCCTGAAGCTGCGGCACCCCAAGCTACGGAGCCCAAGCCTGATCCCGCTGGAATTGCAACGGGCGACAAGTCTAGCGCCATCGACGCGGGCGGCAATTCCTTTGTGGTCTCCGAGCCCACGGATAAGACGGACCCGGACTACGCAAAAAAGAAAAAAGACTTTGACGAGTATCAGGCCCAGGCGGCCAAAGAGCCGCTCGCAGTCAAACTGGCAGACGCCGTCGGCCACGTGCGAATTGCCACCAACTTTGGCTGGACCCTCCTCACCGGCTACCTGGTGCTTTTCATGCAAGCCGGGTTCGCCCTGCTGACTTGCGGATTGGTGCGCAAGAAGAACGCCGCCCATCTTATGATGCTCAACTTCGCGGCGTACGTTTTTGCCTTCCTGGCGTACTATGCGATCGGCTACGCCTTCCAGTTTGGCGCCGTCGCAGTGAATGCAGCTCCAACGAATCTGGGCGGCACGCCAACCCTCAACCAGTTCCTCATTGGAAGCGGCCAGTGGGGTTTCTTGGGCGGCAAGGGATTCTTCCTGAGCGGTGCTGGCTACGACGCGGGAAGTAATGCGCTCACGCTCTTCGAAGTCGTGTTCATGGAGACGGCCGGCTATATCATCGTCGGGGCCATCTGTGAGCGGATCACGTTCTGGGCGTTCGTCCTCTGCGAGCTTTTCGTCGGCGCCCTCGTCTACCCGATCTTCGGCTGTTGGGTCTGGGGCGGCGGATGGCTTTCGCAATTGGGTTCGACCATGAACCTCGGCCACGGCTATGTGGACTTCGCGGGCTCGACCGTCGTCCATGCCGTGGGCGGCTTCACCGCGATGGCGCTGGCCATCATTCTTGGTCCGCGGATCGGCAAGTACGGGCCGGACGGTAAGCCACGTCCCTTTCCCGCGCACAACATCGCATTCGTTGTGATCGGCACTTTCATTCTCTTGTTTGGCTGGATGGGCTTTAACCCCGGCTCCACCCTTGGGTCGACGGACCTGCGCATCTCCGTAATTGCCGTGAACACGAATCTCGCCGCTGTTGCTGCTTCAGCGACGGCGATGATCTTATGGTATTTCGTCTTTGGCAAACCCGATATCTCGATGGCGTGCAACGGGATGCTCGCGGGCCTTGTCGCCATTACTGCGCCTTGTGCGTTTGTTAGCTCAAACTCCGCCGTTATCATCGGCATCCTTGCCGGCATGCTCGTTTGCTTGGGGGTCCTCTTTAATGAGCGCGTGATCAAGGTCGACGATCCCTGTGGCGCTATCTCCGTGCACGGGTATTGCGGCTGGCTGGGGGCGGTCTCTGTTGGCATCTTCGCCGACGGCACTTACGGCGCCGGTTGGAACGGCGTCGGCGCAGCAACGTATCTTGGCAAAGCCGGCCAGGGTGTCACAGGCTTACTCTACGGGGATTCTTCTCAGTTCATCACGCAGCTCGGTGGCGCCACACTGTGCGTACTCTACGCCTTCGGCTTCACCTATGTGGTGTTCAAAATCGTGAATACCGTCTGCTCGATGCGAGTCGCCCAAGAAGTGGAACTCGAAGGCCTCGACGTCCCGGAGTTCGGTATGCTCGCCTATCCTGAGGACGCCGTGTCTGAAGTGAAGTGACTGCTGGTACCGCCGCACGACAGTCTAAAGCGCGGCGGATTTGCGGAAGCCCGGGCTTGAATCCTAGGCTGAACAACGGGTTGTCGAACTGAGTTAAACAGATTTTTTTAAGGAGGAAAACACCGATGGCAGCGAAGGAAGTTTTAGAATTAGCCAAGAAGAACAAAGTCGAGATCGTCGATCTAAAATTTGTCGACGTGCCCGGGCTGTGGCAGCATTTTTCCATCCCCGGCGCCGAGCTCACCGAAGAGCTATTTAGCGAAGGCATCGGCTTCGACGGATCGAGCATCAGGGGA
>DASXRG010000114.1:0-1700 GCA_036506735.1 Binatia bacterium
CAACTTGGCAGAAACGGGCCACCAAAAGACAGCGCGCCCGCTAGGACGACGATCGCCCAAACGATCGCGGCAACCGATCGTGCGCGATGCGTGAGATATCTGCGAAGCGTCACTGCGCCCTAACGAACCAAGCTAACCGGCCGCGAGCGGACGACGCACCAGCGCCGCCGGCGAGCGGTCCGGTTGAGCGAGAGGTTAGGCGCCGCCGTGTAGCTCATGGCGCCAATACTCGATGACTGCGTCAAGTGCCGGGAGAAACGCTGATTTGGAGCCGTCCTTACGAGTGAATATGACCGCAAGAGTTGAGCCGTCGTAGTCCTCGGATAGCGAAGCGAAATCAGCGTCAATTTCTGTCAGATCGACGGACACAATGGCTCCGGCAGATGAGACCGATGAGTGGACGGCCTTCTTCTGATCGGTGCTCGTATAGAGATGCTTGTAAGCGTTGGCGATACTGCGAATGTCTTTGAAGGCGCCATTCGTTTGTTGCGAGAGGTAGTCCAGGTAGTCGCCCAAAGTTGGGAATTGCATGGCAAAGCCAGTCATGTGACGCTGGCTGTAATTAAAGCCATGGTCGGCTAGGTGAGACGCAGACACTGCGGCGTTGAAAGCGCGTCGTACGCACCCAGGATATTCATGGCAGTCGAATGCGTTCCCCTCGACGAACGACTCGAAGTATTGTGTCGGCGTCATTCCCATACAAATCTCCGACGCTGCTAGGCGCCTAACGAACCAAGCTAACCGGCCGCGAGCGGCGCGCCAGCGCCGCCGGCGAGCGGTCCGGTTGAGCGAGTGGTTAGGGCGCGGAGACGTGTTCAAATTCACGCGCCGAATCCTCGATGAGCGAACGCATTTGCTGACGCCAAAGCGCAAGATACTCGGCCTCACTCGCTGTTGGGTCGCCCGGTAATTCTCCATGACATGCGTCAACTGCTCGGTTGAAGTAGCTCGTGGCCCACTCGCGGTAACCGCCCGAAGCAATGTCTCGGTGCCACATGTGCATCTTTTCCAACACTATATCGCGGTGCCCACCAGCGATCGCGTATAGCGCCGACTCAAGTCCATCCAGCGCGGAGATTACTCCGGAGAAGAAGGGGTACAAACGCTCAGGACAAGCGGTGAGCGTATCCAACAGAGCAGCTCGCACACCCGAGACAAAATCATCGCGCACGACGCGCCCTAACGAACCAAGCTAACCGGCCCGTGCCGGCGGGCGCCGAAGGACGCCCGCCGGACACGGGTCCGGTTGAGCGAGAGGTTAGGCCCCATGATGCTCGCGCTGCACCAGCAATAGATAAGGCTCGATGTTCACGCTATGCCAACCGGCCAAGCGGCCAGTGCGAATCTTGAAGAAAATGACGGCGAGGCCGTAGCGATCGAATTTCTCGACCCGGCGGCATGTGCCATGGATGTGCCGGAATATGGGCTCGCACTCCGCCTGATTCGCCTCGCTCATGTTCGATAGATCGGGCACGCCGACGATGCGGACCCGCGCACCCTTGCGAACTCGACGGCCTCGAGCATCAGTCGGCGGAAGAGGGAACTTGGCCATGGGGCCTAACGAACCAAGCTAACCGGCGCGTGTCCGGCGGGCGCCGCAGGACGCCCGCCGGACACGCGTCCGGTTGAGCGAGTGGTTAGGGGGCTGTTTATTGAACGCGAGCATTGCGTGCCCACCAAAGAACCTTTCGAACGCCGGC
>DASXRG010000115.1:0-2736 GCA_036506735.1 Binatia bacterium
GCCGGCACTTCCGCCCGGCGTTTGGACGGCGTCGAGAAGGTGACCGGCGGCGCGCTTTACACGGGAGACGTGACTCTTCCGGGGATGGGATTCGCGAAGATTCTCCGCAGCCCGGTGCCGCACGCGCGCATCACGCGGATCGACGCGCGCAAGGCCGAAAGCATGCCGGGAGTCTTCGCGGCTTTGACGCGCGACGATTTGAAGCCGCTGAACTATAAATTCGGCGCGATCCACAAGGATCAGTCGATCGTGGCGACGGATAAAGTCCGGTACGCCGGGGATCCGGTCGCGGCCGTGCTGGCCGTCGATGAGCTCACCGCGGAGGAGGCGCTGAATTTGATCGATGTCGAGTACGAGGATCTGCCGGCGACGACGACGATCGAGGAAGCGATCGGCGCAGGCGCGCCGCTGGTCCACGAGCAGTGGTTCGGCAAGGCCGAGCTCCGCGGCTCTAGTTACGGCGCGCCGGAAAAATTCAAAGGCACGAACATCTGCTCGCATTTCGGCTACGCCCGGGGCGATACCGGGCGCGCTTTTCAAAAATCGGCTCACGTTTTCGAGGACACCTTCCGCTTTCCCAAAGTCCAGCACTATTCGCTGGAGCCGCACGTCATGGTCGCGCACTTCGAGCAAGACCATCTGACCGTCTGGAGCGCTTGCCAGGACCCTTTCGGACTGCGCGATCACCTCGCCGGAATCTTCGATCTGCCGCTGAGTCACGTGCGCGTCGTTGTGCCGTACGTCGGCGGCGGCTACGGCGGCAAACTCTACGTCAAGGCGGAGCCGATCGCGGCGGCGCTTTCATGGAAGGCGCGGCGGCCGGTGAAGCTTGTGATGAGCGCGAGCGACAGTTTCAAGACGGTCACGCGCCATCCGGCGCGGGTGCGCATCAAGAGCGGCGTCGCCGCGGACGGCCGGCTGCTGGCGCGCGAATGTGAAATCCATATGAACACCGGCGCCTACGCCGACGCCGGACCGCGCGTTACGCAGAAAGCCGGTTACCGGGCGCTCGGCCCATACCGGATTCCGGACGTGAAAGTGGACGCGTACTGCGTTTATACCAACACGGTCCCCGCCGGCGCGTTTCGCGGCTTCGGCTCCGTGCAGGTCGCCTGGGCCTATGAATCGCACACCGATCTCATCGCCGAGCGGCTCGGCATCGATCCGCTCGAGTTTCGTCTCAAGAATATTCTCGAAAAAGGCGAAGCTTATACGCCGGGCGACACGCCGGTCGATTGCGACCTCAAAGAAGGCCTGCTCAAAGTCGCGAAGTCGCTGGACTGGAAGCGCAGCGCGAAGCCGAATACCGGAAAAGGCTTGGGCGTCTGCTTGAAGGACGCCGGCGGAACCTTCAAGATCGCCGGCGCGACGGTGAAAATGTCTTCCGACGGCAGCGTGGTCCTTTTGACCGGCACCGTCGAGATCGGCCAGGGTTCGAAGACCGCGCTCAGCCAAGTGGTCGCCGAGGAGCTTTGTCTCGGCCTGGACCGAATCGCCGTCGCGCAGCTCGACACGGACGTGACGCCGTACGACGTCTCGACGAGCGCGAGCAGCTCGATGACGGTCATGGGGCTCGCGGTGCAGCGCGCCGCGCAGGACGCGAAGACGCAGCTCCTCGAAGCCGCGGCGAAAGTTCTCGGCAGCCGGGCATCGGAACTGAAACTCAAAGACGGGAAGGTGCGCGGCAGGCGCGGCAAGACGCTTTCTTATGGCGATGTCATCACCGGATTTTTCGGCAGCAAGGCGGGCGAGATCATCGGCAGAGGAATTTATCGCGACCTCAAGACAAAAAAGGCTGCGCTCGGAGCGACGACGACATTTTGGGAAGTGAGCTGGGGCGGTGCGCAGGTCGAAGTCGATCGTGAGACGGGCGCGATCCATCTGTTGAAATACGTCTCGATCGCCGACGTGGGCCGGGCGATCAATCCCGCGCAGTGCGAAGGACAAGACGAGGGCGGAGTTCTTTTCGGTCTCGGCCACACGCTTTTCGAAGAAATGGTCTACGAGGACGGCCAGTTGTTGAATCCCAATCTGGTCGACTACCGCGTGCCAAACTTCGGCGACCTGCCGAAAGATTTTTCTTCCGAGTTGATTGAAAATCAAAACGGTCCCGGACCGTTCGGCGCCAAAGGCATGGGCGAAGGCGGGCTCTTGCCGGTCGCTTCGGCCATCGCCAACGCGATCGCGCGAGCGATCGGAGTCCGCTTGTACGATCTCCCGATCACGCCGGAAAAACTCTGGCGCGCGCTGAAAAGCAAGGTGGGGTGATTAAAATGTAGAAAACCATCGCTCTGTCACTCCAGTACTCCACTGCTCTCCGATACCGCCGACTATACTCTCACTCCAGCGTTCAAGATTCTCCTCGTGCGCGCGCTCACTGTATGATTTATCCTCTCGTGTGCAGGCATTTGTGACGGCAAACCGTCAAAATAGTGCCTCGAGGTTATCAACACCCTCGCGCGATTAAAAATATTCTCGGCGTTTTTACCTCTGAGAATCATACCGGACCTGAAAATTCCGGCCTTCTTGGTCGCGTCACGTCAAACTTGGCACCGGCCTTGCTCCGCAAGCAGTCAACTTTTGCGCGCGGGGGAGAACGTAAATTCGCAATGAAAGACAAAGTGAAAGGCACTGTAAAGCACTTATGGGAATTCTCGGCAACAATTGTTTTATCCTGAGCGTCATCATTCTATGCGCGTTGATAATCATTACCGGTCCCGGAGATGTCATGGCGGC
>DASXRG010000116.1:0-1714 GCA_036506735.1 Binatia bacterium
GAAATCGAAATCCCGCCTCCGGCATCCACGATCACCGCGCCGAAGCCGAGCCGTTCGACCAGGGCAAGCCCTTGCACCGGTCCCATGACGAAGACACCCGTCGCCAGCGCGTCGGCCACCGTCGCGTCCGGAGCGACGATCGTGACGCTCTGGCACAGGCGGGCCGGCTGGAGCGTGCGGGGATCCAGGATATGATGGTAGCGGATACCGTTCTTGATGAAGAACCGCTCGTAATCGCCAGACGTAGAGATTGCTTCATCGGTAGAATCCAACATAGCCAGGACGCTGCCGTCCTGCCGAGGATGCTGGATGCCGACCGGCCAGGCCGTGCCATCCGCACGTTTGCCGAAAACCCGAAAATCGCCGGCCGCCGCCACGAGGCCACCGCTTGCGCCGACCTCCCGCATGACGGCGGCCGCTTTCTCCGCCGCGAAACCCTTGCCGATTCCGCCGACATCAATCCGCATGCCCGGCCTTTCCAGGAACACGCTCCGGCTGGACGCGTCCAGATGAATCCGGTGGTAGTCCACGTATTGTGCGGCGATCTCCAGCTCCATGCCCGAAGGAATGCGTGGGGCCTCCGGAATGTTCCAGAGGCGGACGGCCGGACCTATGGCGATATTGAACCCGCCCTCCGTGTACTCCGCGACTTCCAAGGCTTTGGCGAGAAGGTAAAAAGTCTCGTCACTCACGCCGACAGGCTCCCGTCCGGCAGCGTGATTGACGCGCGAGAGCTCGCTGGTCTCGATCCAGGTACTGATCAGCGCTTCGATCCGGCGGATCTCGTGGAACCCAGAGGTCAGCGCCGCTTGCGCGAGAGTCTCGTTGGGCGCGACGGCGGTGATCTCGACCAGGGTCCCCATCAAGACCTGCGCGCGCTTCGCCGTCACCGCGGTTGCGGCCTTGGCCTGGTCCGGCGCTGGTTTTGGGGAAGGCTTGGAGATGGGGATGATCACGCAGCTTGTGAAAAAGGGGAACAGGGCCAGCAGGAGGAAAATCACGGCTCGTCGCATCGAGCGCTCAGTCTAACAAAGCCGGAAATTATTTCAAGCGCCACGACCGGAGGCACATTTTAATATGGCTGCGATAACAGACACTTTGGCAGACCACTATGTACGACAAAGGACACTATGAAAAATATTTTATAAAAAGTCTTGCCGTGAGAGAAAGAGGAGAGCTTTATTAATGCGCTTCCTTTTACAGTTTTTTCTATTTCGTGGGGTAAGTTTATGGCGCCGCAACAAGATCGCCGCTGTCCGAAATGCAAGATGAACATGATGGTGTTCAAGGGACAACGGAAAACATCAGGTGATGGCAGAGCGTTCGAACTATTGCTTGTGTGTGCAAGTTGCAGCCACGAGGAATGGCAGAAATTCCCCGATCCACTGAAGATATGGATGGATTGAGCGACAGCCGCGTCTCCTTTCCATCCGACCGATAGTATCGTAAACCTCTGATTACATCGTCCGGGCAGGAGCGGGTGACGCAGGCCTGCATTCTGTTATAATGCGGCGCGATGAAGCCGTACGTTCTCAAGCGCGGTCCCGACAATCCCGCCGAACCGAAATTCTCTCTGAATTATGAAGCCGAGTTGAACCCCGGCCAGCTGGCCGCGGTGACGGCGATCGAGGGGCCGATCCTCGTGATTGCCGGCGCCGGCAGCGGCAAGACCCGGACGCTGGTCTATCGGGTCGCGCGGCTGATCGAATCCGGA
>DASXRG010000117.1:0-2016 GCA_036506735.1 Binatia bacterium
GTCTTGTTGCACAACGCGCTCGGCTGGCTGCAGCCCCAGCGCGTTGAATTTCCCGGTCAGAGCGCCCAGGCCGGCACGCCGTTCGCGCTTCGTTTGCCGGTTAGCGACGACGCGATCGAAATTGTCCTGCCCTCGGGGAACAAAGAGAATTTCACCGTGGCTTCGAGCCCGCTGATGTTCGCCGACACTTGGCAGACGGGTTTTTACACTTTCCGAAGCGCCAGCCGAGAAGGTCGCTTCGCGATCAATCTTCTCGATGAAACCGAGTCACAAATTCTGCCGAGGGTTAACTTCAACGCGGCTATTAAGGGCGGACCCGAGTCTACCAGCGTTGCTGAAAGCGGATTTTCCCTCTGGCCGGTGCTTCTGGGTATCGTCCTTATTTTGCTCGCACTCGAACTGCTCCTAGCTTTTCGACAAGGAATGCCAACGTACCCGATCATGATTCGCAGCGTTGCATTGGCCGCACTGGTGGTGGCCCTGGTGAATCCGCGAATCTTCAAGTCGACCAACGCATTGGATGTCATCCTTGGCGTGGATCTGTCGCGTAGCGTCGGCCAAGAAGGGCGCGAGAAGGCGCAGGAGGTTCTCCAAGCCGCCAAGCGGTTTCAAAGACCCGAGACACGCACCGGGCTACTGACTTTTGCCCGCACGCCGGAGTGGGATTCTTTGCCGCGGGAGCAGGTTCCGATGAGCGACTTCAGCGCGCGCTTGGATCGCGACGAGACTGATATCCAGGCGGCGCTCCAAGCAGCGGTCGCGCAGGTCGGCGAAGGCCGCCAGGGGAAAATTCTGTTGATCTCCGACGGCAACGAAAACCGTAACGAAACCGCTCGCGTGATTCCGCTATTGCGCGCGCAAGAGGTTTCGGTCTGGACGTTGCCCGTCAGTCTGTCGCGCGGGCGTAATGAAATCTACCTGAGTGATCTTGTCTTGCCGCGCCAGGTGGATAGCGCCGAGGGATTTGAAATTCGCGGAGCGATTGAAAGTTTGCGCGAGGCGTCGGCGCGCATTCGCTTGCTGCGCGATGGGTCGTTGCATGCTGAGCAGGAAATTCATTTAAAGGTAGGCACCAATCCGGTCATTTTTCGCGACAGCCTGAGAGCGCGCGGCAACCATACTTACGAACTTCTCATCGAGTCGCCCGACGACACGCTGGCAGAGAACAATTTGTTGCAGGGGGTGGTCGAAGTGAAGGGGCCGCCGCGGGTACTCTTGCTATCGGCGCAGAAGGAAAGCCAGCGCGTGATCTCCCGCGTCTTGCAAGTGCAGGGCTACGCAGTCGTAGAATCGGCGCCGGACGCTCATCCGCTCTCTCTGTCCGAGCTTTCGGCGTACGATCTCTTGGTGCTCGACAACGTTCCCGCCTTTCAGCTCACGCACGCCAAGATGGAGACCATCGAGAAATATGTCCGCGACCTGGGTGGCGGCTTGCTCGTGATCGGCGGGTCGCAAAGTTACGGCGCGGGAGGTTATTTTCGCACGCCGTTCGAGCGCATTATTCCCGTCGATATGCGGCCGCCGGCGCGTCTCGAGATGCCCCATGTGGCGCTGCTTTTCGTCATCGACAAGTCCGGCAGCATGGGCGCCGGCTCGGAGGGCAGCACCAAGCTCGATCTTGCCAAAGCCGCGGCGATCGCCGCCGCCGACATTATGAATCCGACGGACCAGGTCGGTGTCCTGGCTTTCGATGCCAATTGGGATTGGGCTTTGCCTTTTCGCCAAGTCGGCAAAGGCGAGTGGATTTCCGAACGGCTGGCTGGACTTCAATCCGATGGCGGCACCGACCTCTACAAGGCGATGGTCGAAGCACACCGCGTCATCGCCACCAAGCAGGCGGCGATCAAACATGTCATCGTGCTCTCAGATGGGCTCACCGACAAGGCGGACTTTCAGACACTCGTGACCCGGATGGCGCATGAGGGCATCACGGTTTCGACGGTTTCCGTCGGCAACGATGCCGACGTTCAGCTGATGGCGGACATCGCCAAAAATGGCAAAGGGCGAGGCTATGTT
>DASXRG010000118.1:0-4454 GCA_036506735.1 Binatia bacterium
GTTTCTTCGTCGACCACGCCGTTGGTCGTAAAAGTTCCGATCATGCCGTCGTAAGTGCGCGCGGCCAAGTCCCTGTCTAACTCGGAAAATTTCATCATCGAATCCATTGCAATCTCCCGGTTCTGCTTGACCAGGCGCAGGGCTTTGAGCAGGGCGCGCATGAATCCATGCATCAGCTTGGGCTTCGCTTTGATGAATTGGTCGTTGGTGGCCACCGTGCCCCAGGAATTTTTCACTTCTTTGCCCAGATACAGGATCTCTTTCATGCCGTGATCGAGAGCGGCAAACCGTTCCTCCGAGCTCAACAACCCCGCATCCACGACCCCCGCCTGCAGCGCCGCGAGGCGCTGGCCCGGCGGCAGCGCGAGAAACGTCAGATCCCTGTTGGCGTCGAGGCCGTACTTGGAGGCGACCTTTTTCAACATGAACGTCGCCGCCGCGGCGACGCCGGTCACGGCGATCTTTTTATTCTTGAGATCTTTGAGCGCGCTGTACTGGGGCCGGACCATGAGCCACTGCAATACCTGATCGTTGACGGCCAGCACTGTTTTGAGCGGCGCGTTGCTTTGAGCGACGGCGACGAGCGCGCTGCTTCCGGAACCGGTGAAATCCATTTCTCCGGCCAGCACCGCTTGAAGGCCGGTGGTGGAGGCCATGATGACGGTATTGAGATCGATCCCCTCCTCCCTCATATAACCCCGCTCCTTGGCGAGCGGAAAAATGATAAACTGAAACGACTTGGACGGCAGGGTAACGTTGACTTTATCGAGCGCGAATGCCGCTTGGCCGGGAAGCGACAACACGCCGATCAGCAGCGGCGAGATCATCGACGGGATAATTTTTTTCATCTTCGTCCCTCCTTCGTCGGCGCGCTATTTTCCCTCCAGCTCTTTCACCGCCTGGCGCGCGTGGGAAAAATCTCTGACTTCGTCCAACGGCCGCTTTTTTTCGGCCAATCTTTCCATTTGAAATTCCATCTCCGCATCGGTCATCTGGCCGTCCTTGGCGAGCGCCTTGAGCTCCACGTCGTAGGATCGCGCCGCAACCTCGAGCGGCTGCGCCACCGCCTGCGCCATGATGCGGATCGTCTCGTCCCGATGCTCCTCGATGAAGCGGTTCGCTTTGAGCATCGCCCTGATGGTCCGCCTGAGCAATTGCGGGTTTTCTTTAATCGATTGGTCCGCGACGAACAGCCCGGACGACGGCACGCCGATCTCCGGCGGGCCGGAAATCGCTTTCAGCCCCATCCGCTGCAACATCAGATCGTGCGGCGGCGAGACGGAAACGGCCTGCACGACATTGGAAAGAACCGCCTGCGCCCTCAGCGCCGGCTCGCCTATTGCAATTGCTTGCACCAGAGCCGGATCCAATCCCTTCATCCGCAAAAGCTCTCTCCCGACGATATGGTCGCCGCCGTTGACCGCCGTGACCCCGAGCTTCTTGCCCTTCAAGTCCTGCACGTCTTTGATGATCTCCGGGCGCACCATTAAAAAATAAACGCCCTTCTTGAGCAATATGAAAACGGTCTTCATCGGCAGCCCCTGCACGATGCCGCGAAAGGTGCTGACGAACGAGGTCGTGAACGTCACATCGCCGTTCAAGACCGCCAGCGCGCCGAGCCGCGGATTGACCTGGATGAACTCGACCTCCAGCCCCTCTTCCCTGAACATACCCTTGGCCTGGGCGACGTAATAGGTCGTGTTCGTGTTGCTCCGGCTCGAAAGAGAGATGCGGATCTTTTGCGCTTCTCCGGAAACGTCGCGCGCGGGCAACGCGCTTAAGACCGCGGCGATCGACAGCCAAAGAAAAAATCGGCACTGGATGAGTCGCGTCATGACGACCCCGCAGCGGGTTTGAGGCAACTAAAAATAGGCCGGCTGGAGCAAGGCGTCAAGAAAAATCTTGACGCGAAAAGAATAGCGAGCCCAGGCTCTGATGGAAAAAATTCTCTGCGACAACCCGCGGAAATTCCACGCGCTCTAGCCGGCGTCGCTATTGACACCCGGCGGGAAGCTCACCTAGTCTCCTAAATAGCTTCAAATGAGCGCGTTGACGCTACAGTTTCTCGCTGGGGTCAAGGAGGTCTAAAACAATGGCGCTTCAAGTACGACGGGTGGTCACGGGTCACGATCGCGATGGGCGCGCGGTGATCAAGATCGACGAAATCTCGCGCAACATCACTTCGAACCGGCCGGGAGCGACGGCCTGCCTGGTCTGGAGCACGGAGTCTTTTCCCGCAGACAACACGGGCGACACCGACGAGGCACAGAAAAAAGTCGGTACGACGCTGAAAAACGGAACGGTTTTTCGCGTCATCGAGTTCGGGCCCGGTGTCGCCCCGCGGAACCACAGGACCGACTCGATCGATTATGCCGTCGTCCTCTCGGGTGAGATCGACATGGAGGTCGATGGCTCAGTCGTCCATCTGAAGCAAGGAGACGTGCTCGTACAGCGCGGAACGATCCACAATTGGGTCAACGGCGGCAACAAGCCGTGCGTGATGGCTTTTGTCCTTATCGACGCCAAGCCGGTCGAGGCCGGCGGAAAAATCCTGAATGCCGTCGGGTGATTCGCCCGGGCGACAGGCTTTGCATGGTTTGCGGACTTGCAGATCGGAAAGTTTGGGTCTGACATAACAATCTTATCAATCTGGGGGAATCCTCCCGCCTGAGCGCCAGAGTATCACTGCCGCTTCCTGTCGCCGATGCCCATGTGGTCCATGGCGTTGCACTCCGCCATGATCTTATTGTGCAAAGCGGAATAGACCATGTTCAGCTCCTGCTGGTCCGTTTTGGTCAGGAACTTATAGTAGCCTTGTAAATCGCCCGGCTTGGGTGGAATCGGCTCATCCAACCTGGCCTCCTCCGCCGCCCGCCAGGCGCTGATCCATGCGTCGAGATCCCGTCGGTCCTGTGGCGAGACGGAGCCGCGCTTGCTGGCGAGCCGATCGGCGGTCTGCTTGGCGCGGAAACCCTTCATCCGGTCGTAGCACGCCACCACGCCGCCACGCTCGAGGTAATCGGCTCTGGTCGCGCCGAGCTCGGCTGAGAGCGAGCCGCCACCGGTGGTGCCGACTGGCGCGCCAGGCTTGGGCGCTCTCGCCGGATGGGCGTCCAGCCATGCCTGCGCGGCAGCATTGGCCGCATCGGCGGCCTGCGCCGGCGCACGCTCCGCGCCGGCCTTCGCTTCCGCCCGCGCCTGCGCGGTCCTGCTCGTGGCCATGCTCCAGTTGGAGTTCGTCGTGGACGACCCGCCGCCTCTGCAGCCGGCCACTATCTCCTGGCTGCGGGCCGCATAGTCCTGGTTCAGAGCCACCTGATCATCCATCGTCAGACGCGACAGGTAACGCACGGGATTCTTCGGATCCGGCGACTGGGGCATGGTAGTGAGTCCGCCGGTCGCTGCGGCCCGCACGAGGGCGATGTCCTCAGCCCATGCCTTGCGCTCCTGCGCCGAGAGCTTCGGTAAGCTTTGCAGTTTGCGCTCCATCCGCTCGGCCATCAGCTGCCACCGCAGCCCCTGCAACGAGGCCATGCAGTTGCTGTTGCTCTGTTGCTCCCGTGCCGACGGCCGCTGGGTGAGAGGTGGCGCTGCGTGCCGCAGATCAGGCAACGCGACACGGGTATCGATCGGGGCTCCCCGCCGTCCGGCGGGATCGGCGAATTGCGACATGCCGCCGTACTGCGCGTCGCATTTCTCACGCACTTCATTGGCAAACCGGTTGTTGGCGCTAGTGATTTCCATCTGCTCCTCATCGGTCAATGCGAGCAGATAACGCTGAGGGTTCTTCGGATCCGGCGCCGGGAGGCGTGATCCGGCAGCCTTCGCGTTGAGCCACTGGACGTCTTCCTCGATATTGCGGCGCTGTTGAGAGGACAAATTCTTCGACTGATCCAATTTGCGCTGCAACACCTGCGCGGTCAGCTTCTCTTGGGCGCCGGAGGTCTGCCCCATGCAACCACTGAAATTCGTCCACCCTTGGGCGTCGGTTGCCCCCAAGCCGGATGAGAGCGAGCCGCCACTGGACTGGGCCAGTCCACCTTGCGTCTGCTGCTGGCTCCTCTGCTGCTGCGAGACCTGGTTAAGCTTCTTGCTGGCATCGTTGAGCTGGTCGAGCAGATCCGCGGAGGCGACGCCGGAACTGAGCATGATTGCAGTACTAATGAACGATAACCACGCAGCTTTCATCTTTCCTCCTTAATTATAATTACTAATCGGGGATGCCACGGGCCACCAGGATTCGGAGATAGATGGTCTTGCGTATTTGGCGGCGATCCTATCCGAATTGCCCAGCGTTTGTCCAATAAAGAAACATATTCTCAATTAAGAATCAAAACGGTTGGTGTCCGGGTCAGGCTTTCGCTGGACTTGCAGATCGATGCTCGCGGCTATAGATTGCCGGTATGGAAATCAACGGCAAATTCGAAATAGACGAGCGGGATGTCGAGTATCAG
>DASXRG010000119.1:0-6103 GCA_036506735.1 Binatia bacterium
TCAAGTCTTGTCGCGACGGGGGATATCGAGCCGGACCGCCCGCAATAACGAGATCCTTTGCCGCGTCGATCGCCACGCCGTCCGGGATCTCTTCACCTTGCTGAGTGGAACCTTCGGCGCCGAGCTCCTGCTGATGGTCGGAAACGACCGCCGGGAGGACCGGGGCGGCTTCGAAATACACTATTTGTTCGCGCACCCGCGGGAAAACTGGTGGGTCGACGCGGCGGTGGCCGTTCCGGGAAAAAACCCGTCGATCGATTCGCTCGGCATCATTTGTTATCCCGCGTCGCGCTTCGAGCGCGAAATCTTCGATCTTTTCGGAGTCGTTCCCACGGGCCACCCCGATCCACGCCCGTTGGTGCGCCATGGATTTTGGCCCCAGGACTATTTTCCGCTGCGCAAAGACGCGCGGGCGGAAAAGTTCGCGGACGATGGACGGCCGTTCCCCTTTCAGGAAGTCGGCGGCGAGGGCGTTTACGAGATCCCGGTCGGCCCGGTGCATGCGGGCGTCATCGAGCCCGGCCATTTTCGCTTCAGCGTCGTCGGCGAAACGATTATCGACATGAAGGCGCGATTCTATTTCACGCACAAGGGAACCGAGAAGCTGTTCGAGGAACGGACGCCGCTCGAAGCCGTCGAGTTGGCGGAGCGCATCTCGGGAGACACAACGGTCGGCCATACTCTGGCATTCTGCCAGGCGATCGAGTCTTTGAGCGGAGTCGCCGTGCCGCCGCGGGCGCGCTATCTTCGTGTCGTTCTCTTGGAGCTCGAGCGGCTCTACAACCACGTCGGCGATTTCGGGATGATCGCAAACGATACCGGGTTTGCTTTCGCGCATGCCCACTGCTTCAGAATCCGCGAGCGGCTCTTGCGGCTGAACAAAAAGGTCTCCGGAAGCCGTCTGTTACGCACCAGCTTGATTCCCGGCGGGGTCGTCCGGGACATGCCGCGCGAGCTCGACCTCGCCGCCGAAGTCGAATCGGCGCTTGCGGACTTTGAAGAAGTCGTGCAGATTACGCTCGCCAACCGGATGGTAACCGATCGCCTGGAAGGCACCGGCCGGCTTGCGACTAGCGTGGCCCGCGACCAGGGCGTTGTCGGATACGTCGGCCGCGCGTCCGGCATCGACGCGGATGTTCGTCGCGATCACCCGTTTGCCGCCTATGGCGAGCTGGAGTTCAAGGTGCCGGTGCTCGAATCGGGCGACGTCAAGGCCAGGACCTTAGTGCGCGTGGAAGAGGCGCGCCAATCGGCGCGCCTGATCCGGCAAGCGCTCGCGGGGTTGCCCGGGGGACCGCTCTCGGCGCCGGTGCCGGCGCTCGCGCCTTTCGAGCCGGCCTTTTCCGTCGTCGAAGGCTGGCGCGGCGCTATAGTTCATTGGCTCATGGTGGACGCGGCCGGGAAACTCTACCGGGTGAAAGTCATGGATCCCTCGTTTAGAAACTGGCGCTCGCTTTCTTACGCGCTGCTGAAGAACATCGTTCCAGATTTTCCCCTGTGCAATAAATCCTACAATCAATCGTATTCAGGGAACGATCTCTAGGATCATTTTCGCCGCGGCCGATAACCGCTGCGTTGCACTGGACGCTTCATAGTGCTAAGCGAGGATCTGTCTTTGGCAATCACGTGAATTTTTTGGCCGTATTGCAAAGCGCGAATCTCTGGCTCCACGTCATGGGCGTCGCCGTGTGGGTGGGCGGAATGGCTTTTTTTCTCTTCGTCTTCGGCCCCGCGGTTCATGGTCTCGCGCCGCGCGACGGCATCCGCGCGCTGAACCGGGGGCGCGAATCGCTGCAGACGCTTTCCTGGATCGCGATTCATCTCCTGCTCCTTACCGGCGCGCTGAATTTTTTTTTCCGCGTAACGCCCGGGCTTCATCCGGGCGCCGGCTACTATTCGTTGCTGGCGCTCAAGCTCGTGCTTTTTTTCGCCATGACGATGCACCATTTTTTTCAGGCGTTTAAATACGCGCCAAAAATCGCCGCGCTCACCGCCCCCGCCGTCGCCGCGCAAGCATGGCCCGAGCCGCTGCTCGCCCACTGGAGAAAATGGTTCACGCTGCTGAAAATCAACACCACGCTCGGAACGCTCGCGCTTTTTCTCGGCCTTGCTCTAAGCTGGAGATAAAATGGAAAAATCTTTCACCGCCGGGCGCTCGATGCCGGTCGGCCTTCACGGCATGGTGGTCTCTTCACAGCCGCTCGCGACTCAGGCGGGGCTCGAAATTCTCAAGCGCGGCGGCAACGCGATCGACGCGAGCGTTTGCATGGCCGCGATGTTGAACGTGGTCGAGCCGATGTCCACCGGCATCGGCGGCGACGCGTTTATCCTCATCTACTTGGCAGAGAGCGGAGAGATCAAAGCGCTCAACGCCAGCGGACGGGCACCCTACGCCGCGACTTTGGATTATTTCAGAGAGAAAAAGATCGACGCGATCCCGGACGGCGGTATGCTCCCGGTGACCGTGCCGGGCGCGCTCGACGGCTGGGCGCTGGTCACGGAGCGTTACGGCACGATGCGCTTGAGCGACTTGCTCCAGCCCGCGATCGGCTACGCCGAAGACGGATTTCCGGTCGCCGAGAAGGCCGCGCACGAATGGAGCAAAGCGCGAGAGAAGCTCGCGGCGCACCCGAACTCCGCGGCCCATTACCTGGCCAACGGCCGGGCGCCGAACGCGGGAGAAAAATTCCGGCAGAGAAATCTCGCCGCGAGCTTAAAAAAAATCGCCGCCGAGGGAAAAGAAGTTTTCTACGGCGGCGACCTGGCCGAAGAGATCGCAAAGTTCTCACAGGCCAACGGCGGCCTGCTCGCGCTCAAAGATTTTACCGATCATACCTCGACGTGGGTCGAGCCGATCAAAAGCAACTATCGCGGCTACGAAGTCGTCGAGATGCCGCCCAACACGCAAGGCATGACCGTGCTCGAGATGTTGAACATGCTGGAGCGGTTCGACGTGCGGTCTCTAGGATTCGGCAGCGCCGCCTACGTTCATGCGCTCGTCGAGATCAAGAAGCTCGCCTTCGCCGATCGCGACCGCTATCTCGCCGACCCGGAACTCGCTCACGTGCCGGTGGAAAAGCTCATCAGCAAGTCCTACGCCGCCGAAAGAGTGAAGCGGATCGACCCGAACCGCGCCGGCGAATATCCGCCCGGGCTCGGCGCGGTCTCGGGCGACACACAGGTTTTCTGCGCCGTGGACAAGGACGGTAACGCGGTCTCGTTCATCAACAGCCTGTTCGAAAGCTTCGGCTGCGGCCTGGTCGGCGGCAACACCGGCATCATGCTGCACAACCGCGGTAAGCTCTTTGCGCTCGATCCGGCGCATCCCAACTGCATCGCGCCGCACAAGCGGTCGCAGCACACGATCATGCCGGCGATGGTCTTCAAAGACGGCAAGCCGTTTTTGATCTTCGGCGTGACCGGCGCCCACATGCAGCCGCAGGGACAGGTCCAGGTGCTCGCGAATCTGATCGACTTCGGCATGCCGCTCCAGCCGGCGATGGACGCGCCGCGCGTGAATCACGTCGAAGGATTCGAGGTCGCGCTCGAAGCCGGCTTCGAGCCGGGCGTGCTGGAGGAACTAAGGCGCAAGGCCCACAAAATCGTCAGCGAGGCGAACTTCGGCGGCGGCCAGGGAATCTTGATTCACCCCGAATACGGCACCTTGCTCGGCGGCTCGGATCCGCGTAAGGACGGATGCGCGCTGGGGTACTGAAAAGGGATGAGTGCGGAGGGATGAGGGATGAATGAAGGCGGATCGGATTTCTATTTCCAAATCTTTTTTCATCCCTCCGCCCTCATCCCTCTAGAATTGTTTCCTGATTAAGATCTCTTCCATGATTTTTTTCGCCACGGGATTCAGCTCGTCCGCCTTCTCGGGCGGAACCAGCAGGAGCGGAACCTTTTTCTGCTCGAGCTGCGAGACCTCTTCGTAAATCGACTTGACTTCTCGGTGGCCGGGGATGCGCCCGGTGGCCGCTAAAATCTTCGCGCCGTCGGCCGAGAGGATAAAGTCGCTGAACAGCGCCGCGGCGTATGGGTGCGGCGCGTTGCGATTGATGCCGGCCAGGCTGCCGACCGAGCCCGGCGTTGGATTGGGGAAATTCAGCGCAACGGGACATTTCCTTTCGTATTTTAACTGCGCGACCCGGTAAGCGTAGAGCTCCACGCCGATCTTGAACTCGCCGCCGCAGAGGAGCTGGATCTGCTGCGTGTGGCCGCGGCGCGCTACCATGCCGTTGCGCATGAGCCGCTTCAAAAAGTCGCGCGTCTTCTCCTCGCCCCACGCCACCAACCAGCCCATCAACGCGCGGTCCGGCTCCTGGTCGATCGAAAGATCTCCCTTCCACTTGGGATGGTAGAGGTCGGGGTAATCCTTGGGCGCCTCCTCCGGCTTCACCATTTTTGTGTTATAGGCGATCACCGCGATGTTCATGTGACTCGAGGACCAGAAACCCTTGTCGTCCGCGTACGTCTTGGAATAATTCCTTAGCTCCGGCGACCGGTAAGGTATCCAGATGTTTTCCCGCTTGACCGCCATGCCGGCCTCGAAGGGAACATTGATGACGTCCGCGTCGAGCTTCTTGGCGCGATGTTCCAAGAGCACTCTTTCAACCAAACGCGCGCCGCTGCCGCGCCAGTAATCCGTCTTGATGAACGGATACCGCTTCATGAAACCCTGGGCCTGCTGCTGCAGCAGATCGACGTTCTCGTTCGAATAAAATTGCACCGCGCCCTCTTTTTTGGCCCCCTCTTCCAGACGCTTCTGCCTCTCGCCCGGCGCGAGCTTGTTGATCGCGCTCAGGGTCTCTTCCACGGTCGCGGCCGTCGCGGTAAAGACAAAGCTCCCGATCGTCAGAAAGACCGCCGTGCTCGAAATCCATTTGATAGCCCGTCGCATCGTACCTCCTCCTTTAGTATCGCTTACGGTGAAATTTGTTTTACCGCGGCGGGAGCGCTGGGAGCGAAAGGAGGGTTAAACGGCTCTTCCGTAATTTCCATGCCCTGCCAGATCATTTCGATTTGTCGCTTTACCCGGTCGCCCGGCAAGCCCTCGACAATGACAACCCGCGGGCCGCGCCGCTCGGCGTAAAAGACTTCCGCGTACCGGCCGTCGGGATATTTTTTCGCCACGATGCGCCGGTATCCCTGCTCGAACTCCTCCGCGTCTTGTTCGGAGTCCCACACGCTCGCCCACACGAAGGCCACCTCGTCGCCGCGGCGGAAAGCCACGAAGCGGTCGCCGTCCCAGCCCTCGGCGGCGGTTTTCGCCTCGTTTTCAGAGAAGAACTGCTTGAACAGAACCTGCACCATGAGCTCGCCGAGCACGTTGTTTTCGAGTTCCTTCCAGTCGGGGGAAAAAAGCGCGGGGAGATTATCGAGTCTGATCTTGGTGGGCGGATCGGGATGGGAGAAATATTTTTCCGGATGGAGCACTTGCTCGGTCGATAACGGCGGCGCCGCGTAGATACGGTTGACCGCGGCCCAGTCCCGTTCCCGGAGCAGGCGGAAAACGAACGCTACGCCGCCGGTATACTGGAACATCGTCTCTTCCACGATCGCGGGCGGGACGCCGACAAGCGAGCGAGCGTCGTTCGCGCCCTGTTGGGTTCCCTGGCTCATTCGCTCCAGGGCCTTCAGCTCCACGCGTCCGGACAGATAAGCCCACCCGCTCAAGGTCGCGTCGCCCTCGGTCAAAGCGCGAAACGCCAGGTCGGCGTCGTCGTTGCCCGACGGACCGAGCCTCGCTTCCAAAGAAAAATGCTGGTCCTGCAGCGCGTGCGTCAACTCGTGCGCCAGCACCATTTCGCCGGCGAAATCCCTGCGGGCGACGAACTGCGCGGTGCTGATCGCCGCGCCCGTATTCATGCTCTGCGGCATGACGAGCTTCTTGGCGCGCGGATCGTAGTAGGCGGCGACCTCGGCCGTGGCAAAATCGACCAGCGACTTTTTCAAATCGGTTCCCTTCGGCAATAGTCCGAGCTTGGCATAAGCGAGGGCAACGTTTCTAAGCTTCTCGTCGCCGTAGTCTTGTTCGAGATCGCTCTCGAAAGCGCGCCGCATCTCGGCGCTGTTCTTGACCTCGACGGCAACGTCCGCCTTG
>DASXRG010000120.1:0-12760 GCA_036506735.1 Binatia bacterium
TCCGGGACCTTGTCAATCCTTTTTCACGACGGGCAAAGTCCTAATTGACACGCGCCCGCCTTACGGGTAGCATCTCGAATCGTGAGACGCGCCCAATCCACATTGCAGCGCAACCTTTCGCTTCTCGCCGGCTCCTTATTCCTCTTTTTCATTATTTCCATCGCGCCTCACCTGGTCCATCACTCTTTCGACGAGTCGCCGCCGACCACATGCCAGGCCTTCGCGGTCGCAAAAGGCTGCCCCCTCCAGCCGCTTTCGGTAACCGGCCTTGCCCCAAACGAGTTTATTGCCGAAGAATTTTCTCTGTCTCTGGATATCTGGGTTCCCCATTTTGCGCCGTCGCCGTTTTTACAAAGAGCCCCGCCGCAAGCCTGACCTCCGACAATCGCAACCGCGTGTCTGCGCCGCGTTTTGACAAACTCCCTTGTCGGCGCGGCTATCCCGGTTAAATCCGGCAGAGCCTCGGGCTTCGCGCCGGGTAAACGCATTACTGTCAGGAGGATAAAATGAAACAGTTATGGGCCGCCGTTTGCGGCACGATCTTAACTTGCACTTTTTACAGCGGATTGGCAGAAGCCCACGGCGTAATCGGCCAGCGGTTTATTCCCTCGACGCTCGCCGTGGAGGATCCGTTCGCATCCGATGAAATGAATCTCTTGAGCTTTAACCGAGGAAGCAAAAACGCCGAAGGTCGCGAGACCAGCCTTGGGTTTGAAATTTCCAAGCGCCTGCATCCCGATTTAGCCATCGCGGTCGGCTGGGAATACCTCTGGGTCGATCCAAGCGACGGGCCGAGAATCGCCGGCGGCGCCAATCCCGAGATCAACCTCAAATACGTCGTGGCCAGGAGTCCGCAGCACGAGGCGATCTTCAGCATCGGCTTGAGCGTCGAGCCGGGCGGCGTCGGTTCGAAAAAAGTCGCCGAACGGGTGACGACGCTCGGTCCGGCGGTTTATTTTGGAAAAGGGCTCGGCGACTTGCCCGACGCGCTGAACTATTTGAAGCCCCTGGCGATCACCGGCACCGCGGAACTCGGCATTCCGGCAAATAGAAGGTTGGCGGGCGAGGAAGAGCGCAGCCCGACCACGCTGGGGTATGGATTCGCGGTCATGTACAGCGTCCCCTACTTGCAATCCTTCATCAAAGACGTCGGCCTGCCGGCGCCTTTCGACCGTATGTTCCCGGTGCTCGAATTTAATTTCGAAACGAATGTAAACAATCCGCACCGCGGAGCGACCACCGGTTTTTTCAATCCCGGCCTCCTCTGGGTGGGAAAATACATCGAGCTCGGTACCGGCGCCCAGGTGCCGCTCAATAACCGATCGGGAAAAGACATCGGCGTCAGGAGCTTGGTCCACGTTTTTCTCGACGATATCTGGCCCAATGTTTTTACCTGGACGCCTTTCGGAACCGTAGGACCGACGCAAAAATGAAGCGGTTGCGGACCCTCGGAGCCGGCCTGGTTACAGCGGTGGCGCTGATCCAGGCCGCTCCTGCCGCAGTGTCGGCGCATGCTTTTCCGATCCGCTCGGAACCGCGAGTCGGACGGAGCGTCGCGGCGCCGCCCGCCAAGGTGACGATCTGGTTCGACGGAGAATTGGAGCCCGCCTTCAGCACCATCGCCGTATATAATTCCGCCAAACAACGCGTGGACAAAAACAATACGCACGTAAGCTCAGCCGACGCGACGATTCTGGAAGTGGATCTCGTGCCGCTGCCGCCGGGGACTTATCAGGTTGAGTGGCGCGTGCTGGCAAAGGACACTCACGTGACCGAAGGAAATTTCTCTTTCACGGTGGCGAGCTCTTGAACGTCCCCGTCGCAGCCCGAGACTAGTCCGGCAGCCGGTGGTATTTTCCCTTGAAGAAAATCAGCGGGCGCTCTCCGCTGCTCGCGGCGCGAAGCACTTCGCCGACGTAGATGGTGTGGTCGCCGCCGTCGTAGGAGCTGACGACTTTGCATTCGATATAGCTGATCGCGCCGTCGAGGAGCGCGAGCCCGCTAGCGCTTTTATGCCAGGGGATGCCGTTGAACTTTTGCGCGCCCTTGGTCGCAAATCGGCGTGAGATCTCTTCCTGCCCCTCCGCTAACACGTTGATCGCGAAGATCTTCGAGCCTTCGAAACAAGCGTAGCACTGCGCCGCTTTATCGACGCAGACCAACACGAGCGGAGGGTTGAGCGACAGCGACGCGAAGGCGTTAGCGGTGAGGCCGAAGGGAGCGTCCGCGCCGTCCTTCGTCGTCACCACGGTGACGCCGGTGGCGAAGTGACCCATGACGCGGCGCAGCTCTTGCAGATCGATAGTCACGCTTGACGATCCGAATTGTTTTAGAGCTATCAAATGGCCCGCGGCCGTGTCAATGCATTGTCGGCCTCTGCTGGACGAAAGCGGGCGAAAAGTGATAAAGCAGAAAATGTCGAAAGGAGGTGCGCTCATGGCAGTCAGCGCGCAGCGCGCCGAGAGCTCGTTCGAACGGTACATCGCCGAGATCCGCGCGGTTTGGGGCGACGGCAAGGACCCGGACCTTCCCTTCAAGGTCAGAGGCCTGATGGAAAAAATGCTGGCCGCCACGAACCCCGACGAGGCGTGGATCGCCGACCTCATCCGCGAGGGGAAACCGTCACGGGAACTTTATCGAGATCCCGACTATGCCTTTATCCAAATGGGTCACGTCCACCAGCAGGCCCACGGCAACAGCCCGCACGATCACGGCCCGTGCTGGGTCATCTATGGCTCCTACAGCGGCGTGACGGAGATCACGGTTTACCGCCGAATCGATGACGGCCGGGAGCCGGGCCGCGCCTCGCTGGAGAAAAAAGATCTCCATCGTCTCTCGCCCGGCGTCGCTTATCCTTATCTCCCGGGCGACATTCACTCGACGCGCGCGGTCGAGGGTCCGGCCGTGGTGTTTCGGTTCCTGAGCTATGACCTCGAGAAGATCCAACGGCAACGCTACAACCTCGAAAAAGGAACCGTCGTTCCTGTGTGACTCAATTTTACGGGAGACGGAATGGGCCAAGCGGATATTTTTTTCGAGCAGGTGAGATCGAGCGGCTGCCTGTCGTACGTTGTCGGCTGCCAGAAGGAGAAAGTCTGCGTCGTCATCGACCCGGAGCAAGACAAGATCGAAGAATACCTGGGACTCGTGGAGTCCTTTTCTTCCCGCCTTCTCTACGCGATCGATACCCACACGCATGCCGACCACGTCTCGGCGTGCAAGATTTTGCGCGAGCGCGGCGATGCCCAGGTCGTGATGCATCGCGCCGCGGACGCGCCGTACGTGGACTTGAAGGTCGATGACGGAGACGTAATTCGTTTCGGCGCGGTTGAAATCCGCGTTCTTCATACGCCCGGCCATACGGAAGACAGCACCTGCCTGCTCGCCGGCGACCGGCTGTTTACCGGCGACACGCTTCTGATCGGCGGTTGCGGCCGAACCGATCTGCCCGGTGGAAACCCGGACAAGCAATACGAGAGCCTGCGCAAGCTCGCCGCTCTCGCCGACTCGATCCAGATTTTTCCCGCGCACGACTACCGGCCGGCATTCTCGACCCTCGGCGAAGAGAAGAAAAGCAATTCTCGGATGCTGATCGGCTCGCGGGAAGAATTCGTCCAATTCATGAGTTCCCGCCACCCGCCGCTCCCGCGCAAATTCCAGCTCGCGCTGGAGCATAACCGCAGCCCCGTCCAGGGAACTCAGCGTGGCTTCGGCGAGGGTATCTAGAAAACTCCGGAACCAGGATTGAGCTCATCCCCGATCGGATAAGAAAAAAAATCTTCCCATGACTCTCTGGCAGTTCAAGGTCTTTCTCACCGTCGCCAAGATCGGCAGCTTCACGCAAGCCGGCAAGGCGCTGAACGTCAATCAGTCTTCCGTCACCGCGGTCATTCGCTCGCTCGCCAGGGAATTGGAAGTGAAACTGTTTGAGAAAGTAGGCGTCAGAGCCCACCTCACAAGAGCCGGTGAAGAGCTGGTTCCGCTGGCACGGGATCTCCTCGATAAAGCCGCGGGGATCAAAGAGCGCATGGTGGAAGTCGACGGCCTGCACAAAGGCTCGATCGCCGTCGGCGGCGCCGGCGTTGCGGCGGCAACTTTTCTGCTGGGGGCAATCGACGATTTCAAAAACAAACATCCCGGAATCAAGGTCGCTTTGAAGATCGAGGCCACACCGGCTTTGGAGAAGGATCTCTTAGAGGGCCAGCTCGACTTGGCCATTCTCGGCCGCGCTCCCCAATCTCCGTTGGTTGCCGGGGAATTCTATGCGGAGGAAGACGTCGTCGCCATTGCGGCTCCCGACCATCCGTTGGCCAAGAAACGTTTCGTACCGCTGGACCTTCTCGCCCGTGAACAGCTGGTCATCCGGCAAGAGGGCGATTCCGTCAGCGAAATGGTGAAAAAAAAGTTCGCCAGCGAGGGCTACACTATTGAACGGAGGCTTGAAGTCGTCACTGATTTCGGCGGCAGAGACATCGTAAAAAGCGCGGTGGTCAAGGGCGTCGGCATCGGTTTTATCGCTCGCTGTCATATCGTTGGGGATGCCCAGGCCGGGCGCGTAAAAATCCTCAAGCTGCCGAAGTTGAATCTCAAGAGGAGCATGTACATCGCCACGCACAAGAAGCGCCAGACGTCGGCGCTGGTCCCGGTGTTCGTAGAATTCTTAAGGGATTACAAAAAGAAAACAAATCATAAGGTCGGGCGCGGCGCGTAGCCGCGGCGCGGCTATGCCGGGGGGGTGTCGTCTTCCTTGCCGTGCAGGGCGAACCAATAGACGCCGTTCATGTAGCGCCAGCGCCTGATCGTCGCCTCCTCGACCGTCTTCAGCGCGAGATGCTGAAGCTCCGGCGTCGTGCAGTATTTCTCGACGATCGCGAAGCCTTTGGCGCCGTGGATCTCGTCCGCGCCGATGTGCTCCTCGAAAAAACGGATCTCGCGCGCGGCCGGTTTGTAGCCATAATGCTTGTGCAGCGCCGGCACGAGCTTCTTGCAGATGTCAAGAAACTGCGATTCCAGGCCGATGAACATGCCCGCGAGCGCCGCCTGCCAAGGTTTTTGGTAAACCATGCGCCAGCCCCAGTTCTGCAATCCTTCCGTGCCCGGCAGCACGGCGGAGCGCTCGACGCTCTCGCGCTTCAACCCGGACGCGACGACGTAGTCGGTCAGCATGTCGAGGTGGCGGTCCTCGGGATTCTCCTCATCGCCGAGATTCTCGAACAGGTAGGTCTTCACGTCGCGCTGCGGTACCTGCGACGCTTCGTACGCCATCCAGTTCAGATATTCGCCGACGAAGTGGTAGTGCTGGATGCAGTAGAGCGCCGTCTGCTCTTTGCTGAGCTCGCCGCGCGCCCACTTATCGAAGAATGGATGGTTCTTGCTGTGCTTGTTGTCCCGCACGGTGATAAGCTGATCGCGAAAACTGGACGACATATTTTCTACCTCTTTTCTTCCCAGAGTCTGGCAAAAAAGCCGCTCTTTTCCAACTCCTGCAAAAAGCGGCGATCGACCAAGTCCTCCGGGTTGATTTGCTTGGCGCGCGCATCGACCTTGGCGACTTCATCGAGAATCCCCTGAAAGGCCTCGGACGTAATCTCTAATCGCTTTTCCAGCGCCTTGATCTCGGTGTTGTAAGATGCGTCCAGAATCCTTCGGTCGGTCACACGAAGATATTTGCCGAGTACCTTGTAGGTGAATTCCTTGTCGGCGTGAAGAATCTTGGCGGCCTCGGCCATCGCGCGCATGAATCGTCCGACCACCGGCGCCCGCTTGGCGAGCACTTGCCGCCTCGTCACGAACGCGGTGGCCACGTACGGCACGCGTTGATCCGGACCGTAAATGACGTAGTGAAATCCCTGGGCGATCGCCTGCGTGTCGGCGGGAGGGTTCAAGCAAGCGGCATCGAGGTTACCCGAGACGAGTGCGGCGAGCGTCTCGGGCGAGCCGCCCGACTGGATCAATTGCACGTCCTTGCCGGGGTCCAGACCCTTTTGCCGGAGCGCTTGAACGGCAAAGTAATGAGGGTTGCTGCCGATGCGGTTGATGCCGATCTTTTTGCCCTTCAAATCCTCCGGCCGTTTGACCGCCGGGCCGGCCAGGATGCTATGGGTCAAAACGTTCTTCACCGCGCCGATAAAGACGAAATCGGTTGCGCCTTGAACGTAGGCCCGAATGTTTCCTTCGCCGCCCGTGAGCCCGATCTCGGCGTCTCCTCCGAGCATCGCGGCGGTGACCGAAGGCGAAGAAGCGATGAACACGAGCTGAAAGTCGAGATTATACTTCTTGAACAGTCCCGCCTCCTGCGCGATCCAAGGCATCGACTGCGACAACACGCGCGCGGAGTGGATGCCGACCAGTTTCTCGGCGGCAAAGGTCTGGCAAAGCGGCGCAATCAACAATGCCGCGGCAGGAAACGCAGCTAAGAATTTACGATTCATTCGGCTACGACCCGCGACACTATCCGACACGCGTCCGGCGTGTCAACTTCTTACGCGCCGAGCGTTGACAGCGACCCGGTGGATGCGTAAGCTCGATGAGATTGCAACGGAGACAAACTTCCATTGTAGGAGGCAACTCACTATGAAAAGTGTTTGGCTTTTGTTGGTCGCCGTGGCCCTGCAAAGTTGCATCGTGGCGGAGCCGGAGCGGAGAGGCGATCGACCCCGCGACGATCGGCGGGACGATCGCTTGGTCTATTGCGGCGGCGAGCATCGGATGCGGGTTATGGATCTCGACATCGCGCCGGATCCGATCGCGGACGGACAGCCGATCCGTGCGCTGCGCGTCAGGGTTCGCGTTGACGGCTCGGGAGAATGCCAAACCACTTTTCTGGTGCGCGAGTCGCGCGACGGCGATCTGGTCGGACGAGAGCGGGTTTTTCGCTTGAGACCGGGAGTCAATGAAATCACGTTCGAACCCAGCGAGCGCTACCGGTTCAGCCGCAACGAACATTGCTTCGATGTGATCGCGAATATCGCCGGCACGGCACGGCGCATCGACGCCGAGCGCACCTTCTGCGCCAGGCAGTTGCCAGGCCGCCGCTGGAGCCTCAGGTAAAAAGTTTCGAGCAGAGTTACTGCGCAGACTCAGGGGAAGTCGGCTTGCTGCCGCCGGATGACGCTCTGTTCTCCCTGAATGGCTAAAGTAGCCTGGCCCCCTTTCATCCCCCATGACCGGTTGTCTCCTCCGGGCGTCTCAATGTTCGCCAGCAAATCTGAGATGAGTTTCATCTGTTTGCCCTTGCTCCAGTCTGACATGAATCACTTTAAGCTGGCTCAACACCTCCTGGAACTGCCGTCGCAGTTCGGTGTTTTCCTGACGGAGCTGCTCGATCTGAGTCTGAAGCTTCGCCACTTGCGGCGCGGTGTACTCGCTCAGGTGCGCAAAGACCTGAATCTTTCCTTCCTTATCAGCATCTTCCAGGGCATAGCCGACGATCTTGCAGGCCTGCGTCGCTTTCATCCCATAACCCGGCTTAGAACTCGACGTGATTGGGTCGCCGCGCTTGATTGGTCCATTCTCCGTCGTCACCTTGGCGGGGAAGTAGCCATAGATGGCGAGCGGGAGATAATGATCGTTGAGTTTCACGCCATCCGCGCCGGATTCGGGTTTGATGATGAAGCCGAGCAGGCTTGTATCGCAGGGTGTCGCAGCTTTCTCGACGACGAAAGGACCGTGCTCGTCGCCGGGATTCGTGACGGCGGGCGCGATGCTCACGAGGTCAGCGGTTTCGGGAAAGCCTCCTCCGCTATCAATGGATGGCACATACTCCGCAGCCGACATGCATCCGGTGAAAAACAACCGTTGAGGGCTAGTAAAGTCGTTAAAATAACAGGCATGGGTCGTAGTGGACAATGTGAGTTCCCCAATCGCTACCTGTCCGGTGTTTTTGACCAGGAACGCCAAATTGCCATCCGAGTTCTGTACCTCGAAAACCTTGGTGGAGGCGGGTGGGGCTTTCACAATTAACTTTGCATCAGGAGAGGTCGTGCCGATGCCGACGTTGCCGCTTTGAGTAATCCGCATTCTCTCGGTCAGGGTCGCCGTATTATCCGCAGCGCCGCTGTCGGTCGTATAGAAGTGCATCCCGCCGTCGGCGGGAGACACGTCAATGACCCCGCCGAATTGGTTAGTGCTGCCCTTGCCAAACTTCCAAGCCCCATTGAAATAGGTGTTGAACCCAAGTGAGGGGAAGTCTGCGACGGAATAAAGAGGAAACTGCGAGCCGAACTTGGCGTGTGTGTGGCCAGTCGCCTTCTCCACATCCAAACCAAAGTTCGGTGAGTTGGTGCCGATGCCGACATTGCCGGACGAATCGATTGTGAACCGCTCTGCTCCAGGAGTAAAAATACGGAATCGTCCAGCAAAATTGTCTATTTCCCATTGTGTGGCTGAGGCTGCATCCTCGAATATTGCTCTCGGCGTTCCCAGGTTTACTCCGAATCTTACGTTGTCCACGCCGCGAGCGGTCTCGGAGACTGCGGAGCTGACTTGTAAACCATCTGGATTAGTTGTCCCTATGCCGACATTGCCGCTGGCATCAATCCGCATCTTCTCCGAGTTGTTTGTTCTGAAGCCGAGCGCCTGGCTGTCGGTGGTCCCGAGAAAGTTCGTTGCCGGGTTGGTGCCGCTGTTGCCGAAAAGTTCCCAGCCGCTTCCGCCGCCCCCTCCGACAGGCTCGCAGGTCACCGTGCCATCCTGAGCTACGACCCGCATGGCATTTCCTGTGGCGCAGGTGCCCGTTACCCGCGACTGAATCTGTGAAGTGTCTACAGATAACGGCGCGTCTCCGCTGGTCGCTCCTCCGCTCAGCCCTGGCCCAGCGATTACCGCCGTGATGTCTCCCTTGGGACCCTTCGCCTTCTCCGGCGACGGCGCGCCGGTTGAATCAATCGAAGCGACACCAGAGGAAATCGATAAGGCCAGAGGCGAGATGGTTTCAAGCAGCACACCGTTTTTACCGAGCAGGACAACCTCGATCTGGTAGTCTCCGGCTGCTGGATTCTTTAGTCCCAAGAGCTCCATCTGGATTTGACTGCCTGCCTTGATGGCGATGGCTCTGGGAAGATCGATAATGAGAGTATCGGGATCGGCAGGATCGATGCTGGTTACGACTGGATTCCTCGTGGACCTGCCTCCTATGAGCAGAGAGCGGAGGCTTAGCTGATCATCGAGCATCCCCGCAGGAAATGTCAGGCGGAATTTGTCCGGCGCGCCTCCGGTGTCGGTGGTGAATTGGATGAGATAAGTAGCCTCTGAGAATTCCAGGTTGGTGGAGAGAAAAGCACGGTTCTGAGCTCCGGCCGGAAAGGCCGAGGCCAAGAGCGTGAGAACGGACACGGCCCAAGCAAAGACGATTTTGCCCGAATGCCCAAGCATATGAGCACCTCCTTCATAAGGATTTCAGGACTGCGGGACGCTATAATGAGAATGCCGAAGAATCAAGGGGGGGACAAAAGCGAGGTTCGCGCGAACGCGGAGCTACCGGCGCATCGACGCCGAGCGCACCTTCTGTGCCAGGCAATTACCCGGCCGGCGCTGGAGTCTCAGGTAAAGAGTTTCGAGTAAACTTACTGCGCAGACTCAGCGGAAGCCGTCACATAGGTCCGCTCTTTAACCAATTTCTCCAGCGTTCTCGGCTTGCTGCCGCTCTGGATGACGCTCTGTTCTCTCTGAGTGCCTAATAAAGCAGCCTGGCCCCTTTTCACCCCCCAAGCCTTCGACATCCCCGCTATTGTTTCACCGCAGCGTCACCAGCACTTTGATGAGTCCGGTGCCGGAGTCCAACGGCTCCAAGGCTTTTCCGATCGTGGCGCCGAAGCACTGAAGCTTCTCCGTGCACTTCATCGCATGCCCCGGAGTGTTGGAGCTTGTGAGCAGATCGCCGGGGCGGATCGCGCCGTTTTCCGCGCTTGCTTTCGTCGGCACGATTCCAATAAGCGCTACCGGCACCGTCTGCGCCGTGCTTTCATCCTCAATACTTCGGCCCCCGAGGAATCCCGGTTTGGCGGAGTAAACGCCGGCTATCTCGGTGGAATATGCCCCGCTTGATCTTCTGAGCTTTCCTGTCTCCGGGTTGATGACGAGGACATCCCCCGGTTGAGAGTGTTCAGCGTCGCCGCCTGAATCATCGACTTCTAATAGTTCGGCGAAGTCGGCCGCTGGGGACGTGAATGTACCGTCAGCTTGTACGTCGCCGCCATTTGTAACGCGGAATGCAATGCTGCCACGATCGCCTACAAAGAGGTCACCGGAAGTGGTGAAGGCAAGGACGCCGATGCCGCTGCCGCTGTCGCCAAAGACGCCGGGGCCGATGTCGCTTGAGCCTCGGACGCCGCGGCCGTCTGGGCTGAAGCCAAAGACGCCGGTGCCGCTGTCGCTTTCGGCACTGATGCCGGCGTCGAATCCTGGCGCCTCAACCCGTAGGCGGCTCCCAGTAAACAACGAGGTGGTCCCGATGCCAACGTTGCCACCCGTCGTTATTCTCATCTGGTCGGTACCGTTGCCTTCACGGAAAGAGATTTGGCCGCCCGTAGGGCGATTGATCACGGTCTCCTTATTGGTCGTGTTCGCCCCAAAGTTGAAATTGTTACCGCAATTTAAACCGGCATTAGTCAGAAAGCCGATGGCCGCCGTAGTCGAACCAGCTCCGCAGCCTGGGTCGCCAATGACGACACTTGCGCCATTGCCCGCGACCTCAAGCCGTCCATGTGGAGTCGTCATCCCGATGCCGACGTTGCCGCTTTGAGTAATTCTCATTGCCTCAGATGGTGAGACACCGACATTCGCCGCCGCGCTACCATTCACATAGAAGGTCATAGCTCCGTCGGATTGTTCGACGCCGAGGTGTCCGCCAAATCCTGAGGAGATGGCTTTCCAACCCGAATTGAAATAACTGTTGAAGCCGATGAAGGGATAGTCGCGGACAAGCGACACACCCGTCCCCTCTCCGCCGAAAAGGGCGACGGTGTTACCGACCGCCCCCTGTGTTTCCAGTTTCGCTCGTGTCGGAGTTGAAGTCCCGATGCCGACATTGTCCGTGCTGGTGGTAAGGCGCACCACCGTGCCGTCATCGGTCCAGCCTCCCGCTCCTCCACCTCCGACGCTCTCACAGGTCACGCTGCCGTCAGCAGCGACGACCCGTATCGCATTTCCCGCCGTGCATGTGCCCGTGACTCGCGATTGGATCTGAGTAGTGTTCACATCTACCGATCCGATGGAGCCATCTACGATCTTGCTGGAATCTACGGAGTTGGCTCCGAGCTTAGCCGCTGTTATCGCTCCGTCCGCCACACTGATCGTCCCCGTGGTTGTGATCGGCCCTCCGGTCAGCCCGACGCCCGTCCCGACGCTCGTGACCGTGCCGCCTGCCGTACCACCCACGGCCTCACAGGTCACGTTGCCAGTCTGATCGATCACTCTGATGGCCTGTCCCGTCGGGCAGGTGTTCGTTACACGTGACTGAATCTGTGAAGTGTCTACAGATAGGGTAACATCCCCGCTGGCGCCGCCGCCGCTGAGGCCAGCTCCGGGATTCACTGCCGTAATGTCGCCCTTGGGGGCCTTCGCTTTGTTGATACCGAAGTCAATTCCATTATCTGCTGTGATGTCGGCCACACCGGGGGATGAAATAGAAAGGGCCAACGGAGAGATAGTTTCGAGCACTGCGCCGTCCTTACCAAGGAGAGCGATCTCGATTTGGTGGTCTCCGGCTGCCGGATTTTTTAGCCCCAGAATTTCCATCTGGATTTGACTGCCTGTCTTGATGGAGACGGTCTTCGGCAGATCGATGATGAGTGTATCGGGATCAGCAGGATCGATGTTGGTTAGGATTGGTGCCCTGCCCGGCTTGTCTCCTACGAGCAGAGAGCGCAGGCTCACCTGATCATCGAGCATCCCCGCAGGAAATGTGAGGCGGAGTTTGTCCACCGCACCGCCGGTACTAGCGGTGAATTGGATCAGATAAGTGGCCTCAGAAAATTCCAGACTGGTGGAAAGAAAGACCCGGTTCTGTGCTAAAACCGGAAGGACTAAGGCCAATAGCGCCAGACCGCACAAGGCCCAAACAAAGACAACTTTGCCCGAATTCTTGAGCATAGAAATCCCTCCTTGTATGAGGATATGAGGACCGCAGAAGCTATAATAATAGGTATGTGGAAGAATCAAGAGGAGCGAATATGCGCCGGCACGCGGCATCGAGGCCGAGCGCATCTTCTGCGCCCCCGCAATTACCCGGCCGGCGCTAGAGTTTGAGGTAACAGTTTCGAGTAAGGTTACTGCGCAGACGCAGCGGAAGCCGTCACATAGGGCCGCTCTTTCACCCATTGCTCCAGCGCCTCCAGCCGCGCCTTCAGCTCGGCGTTTTCCGCTCGCTGGCGATCAATTTGTTCCTGCTGACGTTCGAGTTGCGTTTGTTGTTCCTTGATGGCGTTGATCAGAACGACGGTGAGCTGCGGGTATTTTACCCCTTCGATCTCGCCTGTGTGATTGTAGGTGATCAGCAGCGGGTCTACTTCTGCGACCTCTTCGGCGATCAGACCGAGGTCGCGTTCCTTGCTGCGTTTCCAGTCGAAGGTGACGGGGCGCAGCCGTTGTAGGAGCGTCAAGCCGCTCCGGAACGATTGCACATTCTCCTTGTACCGCAGGCTCGAACCACAGGTCGACAAAATATTGTCGGCCTCGCAGATGGAAAGGACACCGCCTCCGAAGATCGCGCCGATCCGGACGCTGTCAGTCCCATGCCGGCCGATCTGGACTTGATTGCTGG
>DASXRG010000121.1:0-10491 GCA_036506735.1 Binatia bacterium
ACGGAAATATCGCAGGCCTTGCGCATGCATTCGATCTCCTGCGCGCTCTTGATCAGCCGCATCTCGGTGAGCGCGCCCGAGCCGTCTTTGAGCTCGGCCTTCGGCAGCGCTTCGGTCAGCCCGGAAAAATAGTTGACCGGAAAGCCGAGGCGCTGATCGGCCCCCAGCTCGAAGCCCAATTTGGCCGCGCCGAGGCCCATCTCTTTCAAGCAGCCGGCGATCATCGCCTGGGGAAACGGCACGTCGGTGTAAGCGCGCACCTCGCCGGCCCAGGAGAGCGCCTTCGCTTTCGCCTTGTCGTTGCCGTAGACGAGCAGCATCGGTTTGCCGCGCTTCGGCAGAAAACAGATTTGCGGCCGCTGGATGTGGTCCAACTGGTAGCTGATGAGACCGGTGAAGTACCAGTAGTTGTTTTTTTCCGAGATCACGAGCGCATCGAGGCCGTCGCGCTCCATCAGGGCCTGGGCGCGGTCGTAGCGATCCAAGTATTCTTTTTCGGAGAAGGGCGATTCCGTTGCCATACTTACCTCCCTAATAGTGCGAATCTCGCCGCGGGTCAGGTGCAGGCTAGAACTATGAATTCATTTGGTTGCCACTCCACCGTTATACTTCCTCTCCCTCTGGGAGAGGATTGAGGTGAGGGTGAATCTACACCTACAAATACTGCCCTCACCCTGGCCCTCTCCCAGCGGGAGAGGGTGAGAGAGGAAGGCAAGTGCTCGAACTGTTTAACTCGCGACGACCTTTCTTCCTTCCACTCGCTTCAACCGGTTCACGTGGGTCAACGCTTCAGAAAGATCAATCACCGTCGCGTACTTGCTGTTCATCTCGAAGAGATTCACCAAATGAGAAATCCGCGAGCGGTCGAAGACGCATTCCTCGACGACGAAGACCGGAAAGCCGTAAGAATAACCATCCAGCACGGTGCCGCGCACGCAGCCGCAGGTCGTCGTGCCCGTGACGTAAATGTTTCGCTCTTCCTCGGGGAAAAACTTTTCCCATTCCTTCATGACCAAGCCTCCCTTTAGCGAATCCCTAAGGCGTCATTATGCAGCGCGGTGATCTCGCGCAGGTTCTTGTAGTTTTCGGGCGCGATCACGCGGCGGCGAAAGCCCTCGAAGAGTTTCGGCGGATCGGGCTTGACGTCTTTGCGCGGTCCGATGCGACGAAACGTCTTCAAGAATTCCTGCCCGTCTTTGGAAATCAGATAATCGACAAACAGCCGCGCCGCGTTGGGATGCGGCGCCTTGGCCGAGATCATCGCGACGTTCACTTCCACGTTGACCGGCTCGAGAGGAATCCAATCGACCGGCGCGCCGGTCTGTTTCATGCGCTCGATGACTTGGGCGTAAACGAAAGTGAGCGAGCGCTCCCCGGCGCTCACCAGGTTCGCCCGGTTGGTGTTGCCGCGCAAAAAAACCGGCTCCTGCTTTGAGAGACTCTTAAAATACGCGATCGCTTTTTCCTGCCCCCATTCCTGACCGAGGCCGACGAACACGTCGTGGTTCTCGATGTCGATGATGAATTTTTGTTTGTATTGCGGCTTGAGCAGGTCCTCGTAAGTTTTCGGCAAATCGTTGCGCGAAATGATTTTCGTATTGTAGCCAAGGACGAGCGTGTTCAGATAGACCGTCGCCCAATAGCCCTTGGGCTCGTAAAGATCGTTATACAGACTGGCAAACTCCGGCGACATGTACGGCGCGATGAGATTTTTCTCTCGCATCGGGATATAGGACGGGGAAATTCCCACCGCGACGTCGAAGCGATTACCGCCCGCTTGCGCCTCGGTCATGATCCGGCTCACCATCGCCGTGCCGCCGAGCCGGACCAGATCGCCCTTGACGAACGGGTACTTCTGCATGAAGGCGTCGAGCAGCGGCTTGCTGTTTTGAATATCCATGGTGGTATAAAAGACCAGCGCGCCCTCTTTCTTTGCGCCTTCGACCACGGCGGGCTCGGCCGCGGAGGAGGCAGACACAAGAAACGAGCAAAGACAGAGTGCCGAAAGAATTAGAAAGTTCATTAAAATTCCCCGTTCACGGTGAATAAGCCTTATCGCCCCGCCGCGTCATGAAAAGCTCCAGCGGCAGCTCGGTGCCGATGCCTTTCTGTTTTGCCTTTTCGTACACGAGCCTCGCCGTCGCCGCAAACTGGATGCCCATTCCGGTGTTGTTCTTGAACAAGGTGATCTCTTTGCCGTCTTTTCGGCCGCGGCATTTTCCCGTGAGCAGCTCGCCGAGCTCGTGGAGATCCTCGATCTTCACGATGCCGCGCTCGATCCGGTCGGCGAATTCCGCCTGCCGGTCGATGAAGATTTGCGGCTTGTAGCCGACGACGATGAACCCGGCCCGGCGGATCGTGTCGTCGTCGAGCTCGCGGCGCGCGAGGTAGCCGTCGCCGCCGACGATGCTGTTGACGTGGGTTCCGTCTTCGAGCCAGCGTCCCTCGATCACGGGTTCCACCGTATTCGTCGCCGCGGTGACGATGTCGCTCTTGCGGACCGCTTCCTCCGCCGACGCGACCGGAAGGACCTCGATGCCGCATTTTTCGCTCATCTCGCGCGCGAAGCGCTCGCGATTTTCGCGGGTGGGGCTGTAAACTTTCACTTTTTTTAGCGACCGCACCGCCAGCGCCGCCGTCAGTTGCGTGCGCGCCTGTTCGCCCGCGCCGAGCAGCCCCATGACCTGCGCGTCTTTCCGCGCGAGATACTTCGTCGCCACGCCGCTGGTCGCGCCGACGCGCAAGGTCGAGACGACGTGATCGTCCATCATGGCGAGCAATTCGCACGTGTCCATGTCGAACAAAAAGACGAGACCGACGAAATCTCCGGGGTAGACTCGGCGTTTCGTGCCGCCGACTTCGACCTGCTTCGAGAAGCTCGAATCGATGCGCAGCGCCATCGATTTCATCCCGGGGACGAGCCCCATGATGTTGTTGAAATAGTATTGTCCGCCCGCCTCTTTCCAGGGCGTGCGAAGTCGCGCGCGCGGCGCGTTCATCGCGACGCCCTGGCCCAATTCACGGAAGGCCTGCTCGATCACCTCGATCTCTTCGTTCATCGGCACGAGGCCGTCGATCTGGTCGTTCTTTAAGACTAAGACCATGAATGATCCTTCTTTACGACATCTGTGGATTGAATGCCACTCAGGAGCCACAGCATGGGTACGATAGTCGGTTGGAAGGAGTCAAGAAGAGAAAGATAGACATGAACTCATTATTAGTGTTATTGAGTCACAGCAAAGCGGGGCCACGGCACACTGCGCTTCCATGTAATCCGCTGAGGAGAAGCCCATGTCTCAGATCATTTCGGTTCATTCGTATCGAGGTGGAACCGGCAAATCGAATGTAACCGCCAATCTTGCTACTCTGCTGGCGGCAAATGGGCGGCGCGTGGGCGTCGTGGATACCGACATCCAGTCGCCGGGGATTCACATTCTGTTTGGGCTGGACGAGGCGGAAATGCGCCATTCGCTCAACGACTATTTATGGGGCGCCTGTCAAATCAAGGAGACCGCGCACGACGTGACGTCGCGTCTGAGCGGAGAGTTTACGGGACGGGTCTTTCTCATTCCCTCGAGCATGAAAGCGGGGGACATCGCGCGGGTGCTGCGTGAAGGCTATGATGTCAGCATGCTCAGGGACGGCTTCCACGAATTGGTCGAGGCGCTCAAGCTGGACGTGCTGATGATCGACACCCATCCAGGCCTCAATGAGGAAACACTCCTCTCGATCGCCATCTCGGACGCTTTGATTATCGTCCTGCGTCCGGACCAGCAGGATTATCAAGGCACCAGTGTTACGGTGGAGGTAGCGCGAAAGCTCGATGTGCCCCGCCTCGTGTTGATCGTTAACAAAGTTCCCGCGATTTTTGCCATTGCCGACGTTAAAGCACGGGTGGAACAGACCTATCACTCCGAGGTCGCCGCCGTGCTGCCGCACTCCGAAGAAATGATGGCGCTGGGGAGCGCCGGTATCTTTGTCCGGCGTTTTCCGGACCATCCGATCAGTGCTGCGCTCATGCAGGTGGCGAGCAAATTAACCGCGTGAACGCCCGCTATGTCGCCCGACGATCTGTTCACGCGCGATGAAGTGCTCGGCGGGCTTCCGGCGAGACGCGCAGCCACCCTGTTGTTTCTTATCGAAAGCCGAACGGCATACCTGGTAGACCAGTCGCGCCGCGCGACGGATTTTTTTCTCTCCGAGGACGCGTCGAAAGAACGCGATCTCGCTTTCCTCGAAGCCTTTAGCCTGGGTCGCGAGCCGCCCATCCGAGTAACCATTCAAGAAATTGAAAGGTTCTCTGTTAAGTGGGCGCCCCTCGTACCGGACAATCCAGGCATCCGGGCCGCGATCGCCCATCTCCTGGGTCAAAAATATAAGTTTACCAAGCAGGCGGCGCCAGGAATCCGGACGGCGCTCACTTTGGACGCGGAAGCCGTGCGGCAGGCTTACCGCCGCCTCTATCGCGTGGAGCTCGAAACCATCTTTGCGCTGCAAGTTGATTGGACAGGCCGGCTTTCCTGGCTCTGGGCTTCCCTGTCGACGTTTGTCGATTCCCTGTCGCCGTTCTGGTTGACCTTCGCATTGACGGTCGCCTTTAGCCTTTCCCAGGCCTTCCTGGCATTGCCGACCGGCGTAGCGCGAGTAGGGCCGATCGTCGGCGTCGTGCTCGTCGTGGTCATCGGACTCATCAATGTGCTCACGATGGCATGCATGGCCGAAGCGTGCTCCCGTAGCGGGGATTTCCGGTACGGCAGGGGCTTTATAGGCCGGCTCGTGATCGATTATTTAGGCAAAGAAGCATCCCTTGTTTTCTCGCTCATAACGACCATCCGGACTTTTTTGGTGCTTCTGGCCGGTTCGATCGGCATCGGGCTCACTCTGGCGACCTTCACCCCGGTCCCGGCCCACGTGTGGATGACCTTGCTGTTGTTCGTCGAGCTTTTTTATCTGTCGCGCAAATCGCTGAACGTCACCGCTACCACGATGGTGTTGTTAATAACCGTCAACATTATCATCCTGCTCCCGATTGCGGTTCTTGCTTTCTCCCATGGACAGGCGGCGAATCTTTTCTCGGTTGAGCTGCCCTTTCTCCGCAGAGAGCCTTTCGATCCGGCGATATTACAACTGGTTTTTGGAGTCATCATCATGCTCTACATCGGGCACGTGTATGTGATCCAATGCGCGAAAATCGTGCTTCCACGCGATCCCAGCGCTCGTTCGTTAATACACGGCAGCGTGGCCGGAACAGTCTTTCTCACGCTCCTGTTTGCAACCTGGGTGTTGGCAATCAACGGCGCGGTCGCGCCCCAGCAGCTCGCCGGCCAAGCGGGCACGGCCCTTACACCCCTGGCGATAAAAATCGGGCCTAGCATACACGTGCTCGGATCTCTTCTCGTCGTTCTGTTATTGGGAATGTCCTGCCTTAGAACTTCCACGGTCCTGTTCAACATCGCGCAGGAGCGTGTCCCTACGCGCATACGGTCGGTTCTAATGTTGCCGCGCAGAAAAGGCAGCCTCGTTTTTTCCAAGCGTGCAACATCCGACGGCAGCCCTCGCATTGCCATGACCTATCTCGGCTTAACGGGAGACCAATTTCAGTTTCGCGTCGTCGTCCAGTGCGAGGGCAAAGTCCACCACTTGCAAGCGAGCGTTTCCAAGAGTTGGGATGCCACAGTGTTACTTGAGCGGTTTCCCGAACTGCGCGCGCACGGCATCAATGCAATATTAGAAGTACTGGAAGCCGATCGGGAAAGCGCCCGCGTGGGCGTCGCATCAACCATGAGCTTGGCCTACGAAGGCGACTGGGATACGAGCGGGCTGCATATCGCCGATGTTTTGACGTTAGCGGATCCGGCCCGGCAACTCGTCAACTGGATCGTGCGCCGGGGTGAGGTGAACGTGGCGG
Source organism: Binatia bacterium (assembly GCA_036506735.1). Taxonomy (GTDB): domain Bacteria; phylum Desulfobacterota; class Binatia; order UBA9968; family UBA9968; genus JAJPJQ01. The sequence goes on from DASXRG010000121.1 coordinate 5,909, forward strand.
AGGCGGCGGCGCGCACCGGCCGGCATGAGGACCAAATCCGTGGAATGTTGGATGATCTGGCGCAGCAAGGATTCATAGATCCGATCGAAGGCAACTCGCGGTACCGGATTCATCTCGCCACCAAACGCAGAAGCCAAATAGTCAAAGAAATCTGGCAAGATTTGGATGCGAACACGGCGCCGCAAACAACTTCCACGCCCGTCTCGCTCCGGCGCTCCGCTCTAACTCTTTGGCTTCGACGGCTGATCGTGAGCGGGGGCGGACGGTTTTTTCTCTGCTCCAGCCCCGTGTTGCTTGTCTTTCTTCTCGCCGAAGGACTTTTCCTTGCCGGCACGGCATCGTTTGCCGGAGTGCTCGGGTTCGGCGGCGTGATCGCCAACTCTCTCACCGGGGGCATTTTCCCGGTTCTATTGCTGGTTTCGAGCCGGAGGAAAGGCGACTTTGTTCCCGGCGTGGTCTACCGGTTTCTGGACCATCCTCTTTGCTCGATCACCCTCTACCTCTTGTTTCTAGCCAACCTTTTCCTTCATGGTATCCTCATTTGGCAAAACCCGTGGGCGCGAGGCACCGCCCTTTCTTTCGCTTTGCTGGTGATCGGCACAACCATACTTAGCCTCCGTCGAGGCGCCTTCAGCAGGCGCACCGTCTTGGAGTTGCGCGCGGACTCCGGGGAAGGGGCCGTTTTTAGGCTTGTGACCGGGGGAAAGCCGTTAAGCGCGGACGTTCAGTTTGGATTTTCCGACGGCGAGGAAAACTACCACGCCGCGTCGGGAGAAATAACCGGGCTGTCGAGACTCCGTCACGCGACTTTTCATCTGCCGGCCACTTCTGCGCGGGAACTCAAAGTATGGGCACACAAACTCACCTCCGACGGCGGATCGGAAGCGCTTTCGGCGCTTGTGGAAATTCCGAGCGGAGTTGGCACCCAGCAGTTTGATCTGAAGCTGTCCGGCGGGCAAGTCATCTTGCCTCTCACCGGCGGCGAGGCTTGGGTCAGAGTTGTTTTGCCGGAACGTGAAGATGCCGGTGCGGCGCTACAAGCCCGGGCGCATTAGCAAGACGAGATTCTAGAAGATTTTGCGCTACGAAGTGGATCGCAGAGCCTTCGCCTTTTTCTGTAACTCCTGGAAATACTCCGTATCCGTGATCTCGGACACCTGGCGCGTCTTTTTGGCCTGATCGATCTCGATGCGCAAGACTTGGATCTGTAGTTTTAACTGTTTCTCGCGGGCGACGACCTCGTGAGCCATTCGTTGAAACACCCTTGCCAATTGTCCCAATTCATCGGGGCGATTGACAACGTTGGCCAGGCCATCGGCGGCAAACTTACCTGCCTCGACCGCCGCGGCCGCATCGGTGACGTGAGCGACGTCTTTCAAATACAAAACTTCCTGATCGCGGAGCCGCTTCTTCTCCAGGCAGGCGCCGAGCCGGGCACGCAGCAGCACGGGATCGAAAGGCTTGGTCAGATAATCCTCGGCGCCCTGCTCGATGCATCTCACGACGCTTTCGATTTCCCCGAGAGCCGAGACCATGATGACGGGAATATCGCGCCACGTATTGTTCGCTTTCAGCTCTTTGAGCACGTCGTAACCGTCCATCCCGGGCATCATGACATCCAGGAGTATAAGATCGACTAACTGCGTCTTCAGAAAATCCAGGCCCTGTTGTCCGTCGACGGCGGTGGAAACGCGATAACCCTGATGCCGCAGACGCCGGGAAAGCATGTCGCGGTTGCCTTCGTTATCGTCGATCACGAGCAGGTGACCGGCGGGATTTTCGGATTCGGCTCTACGCTCCGCCGACGAATTATGATCCGGCGTATCGTCGCTGCGTAAAATCGCGGTCGTCGTGCCGGAAAGATCCTCGGCCCTTTCGCGACCCGTGGGATCGAGGAGGTCGTCGATCAATGCCTGAAGGCGTTTGCCCGCTGCGTGAATTTTTTGGAGATCGGCGGCGAAGTCCTCCAACGCGCGTTCGCCGGCTTCTTCTAAAAGCATTTCACTGTAGCCGATGATGTGGTTTAAGGGCGTGCGCAATGTATGGCGCATCTCGGCCGAAGAATCACCGGAATTCCCGGGAGCGGGCCGGTCTATTTTGTCTTCCTGCTCCGGTCCGTCGTGCCGGGGAATATCGGATTTGTCGGTGCTCACTCAGTGGTCTCCTTGCCTAAGATATTCTGAATTTTGTCCAATAGCCGCGGCAACTCGATCGGCTTGGTATCATAGTCGTCGCATCCCGCTTGGATGGCTTTGTCGCGGTCGCCCACCATGGCGTGTGCCGTGAGGGCGATGATAGGAATGGCCCGAGTTTCGGGCGCCGCCTTGAGCCTTCGGGCCGCTTCCCAACCGTCCACCACGGGAAGGCTCATGTCCATCAGAATCAAGTTCGGGGTTTCCGACTGCGCCAAGGCGACGCCTTGCTCGCCATCCACGGCGGTCAGCACTTGATAGCCGCGCCGCTCGAGACGGCGGGACAGCATATCTCGGTTCATCTCATTATCTTCAACGAGTAGGATTTTCGCCATTGGGGATACCTTTGCGATTCTTCGGGCCCACCGATGCGACCATCAGATCGCGCGCCTATATTGAGCGGCTCTTTTCGGCTTATACTGAATCACTGCTTCGCGCTCCGGCTGAGGAGCACCTGGATTTTCCCGATCAGTCCCTCAAAATCGATGGGCTTCAGTGCGAATTCGTCGCAGCCGGCGGCGAGCGCCTTATTGCGGCTTTTCTCCTTGGAGTCGGCGGTGAGGACAATGATCGGGATGTGTTTCGTTTCCGGCTGATTCTTCAAACGGCGGGTCGCCTCGTAACCGTCGAGCACCGGAAGATCCAGATCCATAACTATGAGGTCGGGCTGCAACGTTTTTGCCCATTCGACGCTCTGGGCGCCGTCCATTGCGATCGTGACCTCGAATCCGCGGCGGGTCAGCCGCCGTTGCAACATGAACAGGTTCTCCTGATTGTCCTCGACGCAAAGAACCCTGCTGGTCATCGTAGCTCTCCTTCCTTAGCCGGTCGCAGCGACAGCATTCGTGGGTCAGCTCATGAAGCTCTACTAGCGGAATCTTCGGTGTCCGAGAGCTCCCTTGCATTTACGAGTCTTGATCGCATGGAGGCGGCCACTAGGTCATGAACCTCGCGTAAAAGCTCCTCTCGGCTGCACGCCCCTTTTTGAAGAATCTTCTCCACGGAACCGTTGAGCCTTTGCCGATCCTCCGCCGTGAGCATTTTGGCGGTCATCACAATAACGGGGATCGAACGCCAGGCTTCACGCTTACGGACCTCCTCCAAAAACTGGAAGCCGTCCATTTCCGGCATCATCAGATCGAGCAGGATGAGTTCCGGCCGACTTTTTTCCATCCGCTCCAGACCGATCCGCCCGTTTTCGGCTTCGACCACGGTCCATTCTTCTTTTTCAAGACGGCGCCGGAGCATCGCGCTCATGCCGGCATCGTCCTCTACGATCAGCACCGGGCAGGGCGGACGCGTGCACTGATACCTCACTAGAATGTCGGCAAGGCGCTCCCAATCAATCGGCTTCGTTAAGTAGTCGGCGGCGCCGAGCGCATAGCCCATGTGCTTCTCATCCACTATAGAAAGCATGATGACCGGAATATTAGACAGCGCAGGATCGGCCTTCAGCGCCGTCAGGACCGCCCACCCGTCCATGCCCGGCATCAACACATCCAGGGTAATCACGGCAGGGCGCAGCTCCCTGGCAAGCCGGATTCCGTCCTCGCCGCTTCTTGCGGCGACCATTCCCAGGCCTTCCTTGCCGAGGAACCTGCGCATCAGATCGTGCACCGTAGGATCGTCGTCGATGACGAGCACCGTAGGCGCCCCGTCGGACACCTGCGAAGCCGTTATGGCGGGTTCTTCGATATGCGACACGACTTCGGCGGCTTCAGCCACGTTAGCCGGAAGCCGGATGGTAAATGTTGTGCCCTCCCCGGGCGAGCTCTCCAGCGTGATGTCGCCGCCCATCATGTGACAAAATTTTTGACTGATGGCGAGGCCCAAGCCTGTCCCGCCGTATTTTCGCGTGGTCGAAGCGTCGGCCTGAGTGAATGCCTGAAAAAGTTTGCCGGTTTGCTCCTGACTCATGCCGATGCCGGTGTCGCGGACCTTGAAGCTGATCCACTCATCACCGTCGACGCCGGCGCGTCCGGCGTCAAGCGTGATCGTGCCGTGCTCCGTGAATTTCGAGGCATTGCTGAGCAGGTTGAAAAGCAGTTGGCGCACCTTGGTCAGATCGGCGCGCATGAAACCGAGATTATCGGCGCATTGGACCTGCAGGGTGTTGGCGTTCTTCTCGATGAGCGGCTTGACGGTCGCAACGACTTCTTGAATCATCGGGGCGATAGCGAAACTCTCCAGGTAAAGGTCCATTTTGCCGGCTTCGATCTTCGAGAGGTCGAGAATATTGTTGATCAGCGACATCAGATGCTTGCCGGCGCCGTGAATTTTATGAAGATCCGGAATGAACGTCTCCTGTCCCAAATCTTTCGCTTCTTCTTCGAGCATTTCGCTGTAGCCGATGATCGCGTTCAGCGGGGTGCGCAGCTCGTGGGACATGTT
>DASXRG010000122.1:0-13823 GCA_036506735.1 Binatia bacterium
GAAAGACCTCGTGCCCATTCGCCCGCTGGCCCACCGGCCGATGGGAGGCATTGAAACCACCGCGGCTGGAGAAACATCCATTGCCGGCCTATTTGCGGTCGGAGAATGCGCGTGCAACGGTCTCAACGGAGCGGGACGACTAGCGGGGAATACTCTTAGCGAAGCGATGGTTTTCGGCCGAACGGTGGGCGAGGCGGCGGCAAAACACGCAACGACCGCAGCGAAAAAGAGCTTTCCAGCGGCTATGCTGGCTGACAAAGAGAAACAGCTCGCAGGAATTACTTCTGGCGACTCCTCTATTAAAGATACTTTAGGAAAAATCCACAGCGAACTCGGTCCCCTGATGAACGAAAAAGTAGGTCTCATCCGCAACCACACGGGATTGCAGGAGGCATTGGGTCAAATTCAAAGTCTGAAGAATCGGTATGCCAGGCTTCGAGTCAAGAACCCATCGAGGATCTATAATTACGAGCTGACCTCCTATCTCGAGCTGGGCTCGATGCTAACCCTGGCAGAAGTCGTAGCGTCGGCGGCCGGAGCACGGACCGAGAGCCGAGGGGCGCATCAGCGGGCGGATTTCCCGGAACGGGATGATACAAATTGGAAGAGCCACACCCTCGCGAGTCTTGTCGGGGGATCAGGGCAATTGCGGAAGAAACCGGTCGCCGCCGGGTAAAACCGTCAGAGGAGGTTTGAATGCAAGTCACTTTCAAAGTTTATCGCAAGGACCCCGAGAAAGACGGTAAACCCGGTCGCTCCAACTATACCCTGGAGGTGCCCGAGGACGCCACGGTTCTGGACGCTCTGCTAAAGATCCGTGACGAGAGCGACACCACACTGGCCTTTCGTGGCTCTTGTGGCCGAGGTTACTGCGGCGAATGCATGATGCGCGTGAACGGCAGCGCCCGCCTCGCCTGCACCGCGAAGGTGCCGGACTATACCAAGAAGGGCCCGGAAATTTCACTTGACCCGCTGCGCAACGTTCCCGTCATCAAGGACCTCGTTTTCGATTGGGACGCCTTCATGTGGAACAAGATCAAAGCGGTCAAGCCGTGGCTGGAGCCTGCGGATTCGCCCGTGAACGGCGAAAACTTGTTACCGGACGCTGTGATGCAGGATCTTAGAAAAGTGATGAGTTGCTTTTACTGCGGTATGTGCGACGAGGGTTGCACCGTCCTCCCGGTCGATTTTGATTTTCTCGGCCCTGCGGCTCTGACCAAGGCCTATCGGCTGGCCTTTGACCCACGGAACAAAGATTCCCGGGAACAGGTGAAGATCGTTGAAAAACCCAAGGGCATATGGGACTGCGTTCACTGTTACGAGGCCGACGAACATTGCCCGAGAGGCATCGAGCCGACTAAGCGCATTGTTGCCTTGAGAGACAAGGCCTTCAACTCTGGGATCGCTCATGAGGCCGTCGCCCGGCACCACGCGAGCTTTGCCGCATCGGTTAAGGAAAGCGGCTGGCTCGATGAGGGCAGACTCGCCATAGAATCTGAAGGTCTCACGAACATTAGAGGGCTCATGAAGCTTCTGCCCACCGCCGCCAAAGCGATGACGCGCGGGAAGGCGCCTATTCCTTATCTGCATCGGAAGCGGCCCGACGCCGATAGGATCAAGAAAATTTTCGAGAAGGCTGAGCAGGAGGAAAAATGAAATACGCGTTCTATCCCGGCTGCGTCTCCCGTGGAGGCTGTCCGGAGCTTTATCCGTCGGCGGTCAAGGTCGCCGACAAATTGGGAATCGAACTTGACGAGCTGAAGAGTGTAGGGTGTACCGGAGCCGGCGTCCTGCCCCAAAACATCACCGATCCGATCAACGCCAGGACCTTCGCCAAAGCCGAACAGATGGGGCTGCCGATTATGACCATATGCAGCACCTGTACGGGAGTCATGGCTCTAGCGAACTACCGGCTCAAGGAAGATCCAAATTACCGCGACAAGATAAACCGAGAATACCTCGCGGACGAGGGCCTCGAATACAAGGGAACCACCGAGGTGAAACATCTGTTATGGGTTCTCTTTGAAGACTACGGCATCGAGCGTCTCCAGTCTTTAATACGAAGACCCCTCAAGGGTCTCAAGGTATCGCCTTTTTATGGCTGCTATTTGCGCCGTCCCCCTGAAGCCATTACTCCGACCAAAGAACTTAACCGGCGGAAAAGCTATCTGGATGAGCTCATAGGTATTTTGGGCGCCGAAATGGCCGACATCAGCGGCAAGGGAAAGTGCTGTGGCTTTCCGATCCTTACGGCCAACGAGGAAAACTCCCTGGCAATGGTGGCGAAGCATACCGGCGAGTCGAAGGAAAAGGGCGCCGACTTTATGGTTACTCCCTGCCCGCTCTGCCACCTGAATTTGGACGGGAACCAGCCGAGGGCGGAGGGACAAACAGGAAAAGAAATTGATCTTCCGATTCTCCACTTGCCTCAGTTCGTAGGTTTGGCGTTGGGTTTCGATCCCAATGAGATGAACCTCAAGCGTCATATCGTCCCGACTACGGAACTCGAGTCGAAGGTCAGCATGATGTCCTGAAAGAGAAGATGGAGTATCGGAGGAATGGAAGCGGCGGAAAAGAAAACTAATCCTGTCCTATTGGCCCAGCAGATCCTCAAGTTCCGCAAGGAAAAGCACCCCTACGGTTACAACTATGCCGTAAGGATCCGTCTCGGCCACGCGGAGATCCAGGACCTGACTGCCATAGCCGAGATTCTTTCCGCCGTGGAAGAGCTCGGGTATGAGATCGTAAAAAAACCTAGTTGAGCTAAATCTTGTGCTCTCGAGATGGCAACAATGATGACGCATGATATTATCTTAATCGGCGGTGGAGGCGCGGGGCTGCGCGCCGCGATCGCCGCCGCCGAGCAATCGAGCAAGCTCTCGATCGCCGTGGTCTCGAAGGTCTATCCGATGCGGAGCCACACGGTGTCCGCCGAAGGCGGCACCGCCGCGGTGATGCGCGAGTACGACAGCCTGGATCTCCACTGCAGGGACACCATTTTCGGCGCCGACTTTCTCGCCGACCAGGATGCGGTCGAAGAGTTCGTCAGAGAAGCGCCGGGCGAGCTCATCCAGCTCGAGCATTGGGGCTGCCCGTGGAGCCGCGACCCCGACGGCCGCGTGAGCGTGCGCTCGTTCGGCGGCATGAGCGTCGACCGCACCTGCTTTGCCGCCGACAAGACCGGCTTCCACATGCTGCACGCGCTGTTTCAAACTTCGCTCAAGCACGACAATATCGTGCGCTACGACGAGTTCTACGCCACCTCGCTCCTGGCCGACGACGGAAAAATCCGCGGCGTGACCGCGATCAACATCTACAACGGCCGCATGGAAGCGATCGCGGGAAAGGCCGTGATCCTGTGCACCGGCGGCGGCGGCCGGGTCTTTCCCTTCACGACCAACGCGGCGATCAAGACCGGCGACGGCATGGCGATGGCCTATCGCGCCGGGGTGCCGCTCAAGGACATGGAATTCGTGCAGTATCATCCGACCGGGCTGCCGGGCACCGGCATCTTGATCACCGAGGCGTCGCGCGGCGAAGGCGGCTGGCTCAAGAACAAAGACGGCTACCGCTACCTCCAGGATTACGGCCTCGGCCCGCCGACGGACAAGCCGACGCACCGCAAGATGGAACTGGGCCCGCGCGATATTCTCTCGCGCTGCCACATGCAGGAGTATTACAAGGGCCGGACGTTCGAGGGACCCTACGGCCACTACGTCCACCTCGATCTGCGCCACCTCGGCGAGGAGATCATCAACCGGAAGCTTCCTTTCGTGCGCGAGCTGGCGAGCAAGTACGTCGGCATCGATCCGGTCTACGAGCCGATCCCGGTGCGGCCGGTGGTGCACTACATGATGGGCGGAGTCCACACGGACAAAAACGGCAAGACGCCGGTCGAAGGGCTGTATGCGGCCGGAGAGACCGCCTGCGTCTCGATCAACGGCGCCAATAGGCTCGGCTCCAATTCGCTGACCGAGTTGCTCGTCTTCGGCACGCGCGCCGGCCGCGCGGCGGTGCAATATGCCGCGAGCCAGCCGGCCTCTTCGCAGCGCCTCGAAGCGCTGGCGCGCGACGAGCAGCAGCGCCTCGACCGCCGGTTCCTGAAAAAACAGGGCGGCAGGGAGAAGATCGCGACCATCCGCCAGGAGATGCAGAAGGCGATGGAGGACGGGTGTGGAATCTACCGCAAGGAAGACGACATGAAAAAGACCTGCCAGGTCTTGAGACAACTGCGCGAGCGCTTCGCCGACATCGCCATCGAAGATCGCGGCGACGTATTCAACACGCAACTCACCGCCGCCCTGGAGCTCGACTTCATGCTCGACGTGGCGGAGGCGGTGGCGCATTCCGCGCTCAACAGAAAGGAGTCGCGCGGCTCGCATACCCGCACCGACTTTCCCAAGCGGGACGACGCGAACTTTTTGAAGCACACCCTCGCCCACCGCACGCCCGACGGGCCGAAGATCGAGTACCTGCCCGTCACGATCACCCGCTGGCAGCCGGAGGAGAGGAAATATTGAGGAGACCATGGCTGAACCGACCGTAACCTTGAAAGTGACCCGCTATCGTCCGGGAAAAGACTCCGCTCCAACCTTGCAGTCCTACTCCGTGCCGTATCGCCAGGACTGGGTGGTGCTGGACGCGCTGAACCACATCAAGGATCAGATCGACGGAACGTTGAGCTATCGCTGGTCGTGCCGCATGGGCGTGTGCGGGAGCTGCGGCATGATGGTGAACGGCGTCCCCAAGCTCACTTGCGCGGCTTTTCTCCGCGACTATCAGGGACAGGAGATCCGCGTCGAGCCGCTGGTCAATTTCCCGATCATCCGCGACCTGGTGATCGACATGAATGATTTTATGGACAAGTTGAAGCGCGTAAAATCGTGGATCGTGCGCAAGGTCGAAAAGCCCGTCACCGAGGGCGAATACCGCCAGACTCCGGCGGAGCTGGAGAAGTTTCATCAGTTCACCCAATGCATCAACTGCATGCTCTGCTACGCCGCCTGCCCGGTCTACGGTCTGGAGCCGGAATTCCTGGGCCCCGCGGCGATCGCGCTCGCGTACCGCTACAACATGGACTCGCGCGACCAGGGAAGGGATCAGCGGCAGGAAGTTTTGGGTACTCATCACGGCGTATGGGAGTGCACGTTCGTCGGCGAGTGCTCGGAGGTCTGCCCCAAGCACGTCGACCCGGCCGCCGCGATCCAGCGCTCCAAAGTCGACCTCGCGAAAGACTGGTTTAAGTCGATGCTGCTTCCATGGGGTACGAGATGACCCATTCGACCAAGCTCAGGGTCATCGTTCGACTGAGGCGCTCACGACTCGAAGTCCTGTGGTTCGACACGCTCACCACTCCGAGGAAGATCAAGGGAAGGAGGCTCGAAGGATGACCCATTCGACCAAGCTCAGGGTCATGCTGAGGAGGATCGAAGCATGAACGGAACCGCGGTACGACCCGACAAATCGAAGCTCTATTATCCCAAGATGCCGCGGACGTGGTGGCTCCAGAAGCCCGCGTATCTTCTCTTCATGCTGCGCGAGCTGTCGAGCGTTTTCATCGCCGTCTTCTTGATCGTCTTTCTGGTGCAAATGTATCAACTGACCAAGGGGCCCGAGGCCTACGCCGTCTTTGTCCAGAAGCTCAGCTCGCCGGGTTGGATTTTATTTCACGGCGTGGCTTTGTTGTTTGCCGTTTATCATAGCGTGACGTGGTTCAAGTCCACCGCCGTCGTCATGTCGATCAAACTGGGCGAGCGTGAATTGCCCCGCAAGCTGGTCTTTGCCCTGAATGTCGGTGCCTGGATCGCGGCGTCGGCGGTGATCTTAATTTTGTTTCTTTCCCTCCGAGGTTGAACCGTGTCGTCGACGAACAAAAACATCGAACCGCTTTGGTGGGGGCTCTTTTCAGCCGGTGGAGTGGTCGCCGCTTTCTTTGTGCCCGTCCATATCCTCATATTCGGCCTTGCCATGCCGGTTGGCTGGATACCGGCGGACACGGGCGAGCTATTCCATCATCCGCTGGTCAAAATTTATTTCTTCGTGCTGATCGCTCTTCCGCTCTACCACTGGGCCCACAGATTTTATTTCACGGTGAACGACATGCGCCTGGGAGTTCCGCGCGGACCGCTGGCGGTTTTTTGCTACGGCGGCGCCGTCGTCGGAACCGTGATGACCTTATGGGTCCTGTTGCAGTTGTGAGTGCCTATAACCCCGGAGGTGCCCAATGGCTGAAGAAAACCAAGGGGAAAAGCTCACGCAGGCGGAATTCGTCAAGAAGGCGATCCTCAGCTTGAGGAAGGAGCCCTACAAAGGCATTCATACCATCTACTCGGGCTTCAACGACGCCTTTCGCGCTTACTTCAACAATGAGGACCCGATCAAATGCACCAACCAGCTCGCCGAGGATGGCGTGATCGTCATCCGCCCCGTCCGCGGCGGCGTCATGCTCTATCTCCCGGAAGACGCGCCCGCGGGAAGAACTTCGGGAAAAGACGTACTGAAGAAGATGGGGCTGTAGGTTCTACGATCTTCAGAGGCATTTGCCTCTTTCATTCTCGTCCTACTTTGCTATCCACGGCGCGCAGCTCGGGGAACGGGATGAGCGCGGCCAGATTCCCCGCGAAGCCGTCCAGTCCCGGAAACAAAGTTGCCGAGCTCATGTTCATCGCGAGAAGTTCTTTCGTCGTCTCCTGAAGGAATCGCCGGTCCGACGGCAGGGAGATCTTCGCGACGAGTTTCTCGGGAGCGTCCACCGCTTCCAGATTCTCCATGAAGGGTTTCGTAATATCGCCCGGAACAACGAAGATGCTCTGTTGGAGAATCAAGCGCTGGTTCATTTTCGAGGGATTCAAGGGAAACACGAGGGCATGACGGGGCGAGTGGTCGATGATCGCGCCCACCGTGGACTGTTTCTTGGCGTTGGGATCCTCGTTCAGCAGGTGTTTTAAGTGATCCTTGGCTTCCACCACTTCTCGAACGCGGCCAAGATTCATGGCCCAGACGCAGGGCTGCTCACCCGCGCCGGATCGGCTGATGGCAAAGTAAACCGCCACGAAGAACGAGTAGGTCCAATCCAGGAGTCGAGTCGGGGCTCCGTGATGCCGCATCAACGCGAGCCAACCGATAATATCGTCTTCGTCGGGCTCGCGTGCCAAGTAAAGATGCGCTTCGCGCTTGAACCGGCGCAGCAAGCCGTTTTCGATGTCCGGCATCTCGGACCAGTTACGCTCCCAGCGGTCTATGGCCGCGCGTTCGAGGCTCGTTTTGAAGCCCGGTGTGGCCCGGTCGCCGCGGAAGCACCACTCGCCCGATTTGAAGTCTCCGTACCGGTCGAGAAGATCGCGCCAATTACGTATGGGTTCCGATCCCATCAGAGTTCAGATCCTGCGCGAAATTATTCCGGACAAAGTTATTGACTCGCGGTAGGATTGGCGTCGTCGAACTGCGAAAGCAGTTCTTTGTTCAGCTCGACCTTGACTTCTCTCCAGGTGGGGCAGGCGCAACGCGCGAACAACTGCGCGATCGCTTGAGCGACCGCCGGCCAATCGAATTTGGGGACGAGAAGCTTGCCGCGGCCCCATTGCGGCTCCGAGCTTCGTGCGAGAGAAAGCGGCGTGACCACCGTAAAACTAAAAGCCTCCTCGCCCTCGCCGTCCTTCGGCCCGACCAATACTTCAAAATGAATCTCGCAGTCACTCGGGTCCTCCGGCAGATTCGGCGGCTCGAGGTCCGGACTCTGGATGCGGCGTATTTCGGGATAGATCATGGCAATGCTTGATTGTCTGGTCTTACTGACTCTATGTCAAGTTACTCGGCCAAGGAGGCATTGTTACCCAGGCAGCAGACTCACCACCGCGTTTCCCGTCCCCGACGACGGTCCGTACGCATGCAGCTTGCCTTTGAAAGTTCCGCCGGTGGCGCCAAGGAGAATGGCGAGATGGCGCCCGCCCATTTCGGCGTCCACCGTTTGGCAAAACGACGGGAAAAAAGATTTGATCTCTTCTGCTCTGCCCTGAGTCACAAGGTCGACAAACTGGTGGTCGAGTTTTTGATCGTCGTCGTGCGGCCATTGGTCCGGGCCGCGGACGAGCTTGTGCGACAGCGCGCCGCTGGCGACGACGATCACGCGCCTGGAGCCGGCGCGGATCGCTTCGGCGATCGCCGCGCCGAAGCGGAGGCATTCCGCAATATCGCCCAGGATACAACTCGACACCGGAACCACGGGCACGTCGAACTTCGGCGTGAGATATTGAATCGGATTCACCGTGCCGTATTCGAGCATGAACGGCTCGGCCGCCGTGCAGATCACGGGAATCCCCTTCTGCTTCCCTTTCGCAGCGATGGATTCGGCCAGCTCCGGATCGCCGGGAAAATCGTACGGCAGGCCGGCGATGATTTCCGGCGCTTCGGATGAAGTCAAAATATTTTTGTGTCGCTTGTGTCCCAAAACGTAGTGATTGAAAGTGGTGACCCAATGGGTGGAGGCCTGGACAATCGCATCCGGCTTGAGTCGGGCGACGACGACGCCCAATTCGTGCATGCCGCGAATCATTTCGCGCGTAAAGTCAGGGGCGGTCGCTTCATTCGCGATGCGCGGCGTGTGCGTGACGATGAGCGCGCCGACTACCTGTCCCATAGAATTCCTTTCTCTACTGCTGTGTTCACCGCGGGAAAAGCTTGAGCTTCTCCGGCGGGAAGCGAACATAAACGCCGCCGCCCACCTCCAGGCGGCGATCGACGGCAGTCGTTTTGCCGCGCATTTTTTCGCCGTTGGCGGACAAATGATACACCGTGATGTCGCCGAGAAAAAGTTGCGACACCAGCCGCGCGGCGAACTCGTTGCCCAAACCGCTCCGATCCTGCGAAACATTGAGGTCCTCGGGCCTGATCGCGACAATCACGTCGCGCGGCAAGCCGTTCGGGACCGCGCAGCTGAGTATTCCCAGATCGATTTTGACGCGGCCGTCGATTTCCACGGTGCCTTTGAATTCGTTCATGGCGCCGAGAAATTCCGCCACCGTCCGGCTGAGAGGAGAATGATACAGATCGAACGGCGCGCCGATCTGCAAAATCTTTCCCTCGCCCATGACGGCGATTCGGTCCGCTAACGCCATCGCCTCGACCTGATCGTGGGTCACGTAAAGGACCGTGATACCGAGTTTTTTCGTCAGGCTGCGGATCTCGTCGCGCACTTCCTCTCTCAGCCGCGCGTCCAGGTTGCTGAGCGGCTCGTCCATCAGGAGAACCTTCGGCTCCACAGCCAGCGCCCGCGCCAGCGCGACTCTCTGCTGTTGACCGCCGCTCAGAAACGGCACCGGTCGATCCGCCAAGGCCGAAAGTTGCACCAGTTCGAGCGCGCTCATGACCCGGTCGCGGACTTTGGCCCGCGCGAGCTTCCGCTTGCCGTTCGCGAGAGGAAAAGCCACGTTGTCGAACACCGTCATGTGCGGCCACACCGCGTACGACTGAAACACCATCCCGATCGCGCGATCCTCGGGCGGAACGAAAATAGCCCGCTGCGCAGCGCTCACGGTTTGCCCGCTTAAAATAATCTCTCCCGCTTCCGGTTTTTCAAGTCCCGCGACGCATCGGAGCAATGTAGTCTTGCCCGATCCACTGAGGCCTAGAAGGACAAAGAATTCTTTCTCCTCGACCTGCAAGTTTGCGTCATCCACCGCGCGGACCGAACTGACGCCGCTTTTGAAAGTCTTCCTGAGTGAATGGATTTCGATCATACTGACGAAGCTATGTGTTGCTGCCGCCGCGCGTAGACCCAGAAGCTCGCGACCAGCGGCGACATGACCGCCATCATGATCACGGCGATCGCCGCCGCGTCGCCCAGACCGCCGCCATGCCATTCGCCCCAAATATAAGTGGACAGGACCTGACTCTTCGGCGAGGCCAAGAAGACCGCCATGGTGAGCTCACGATACGCCGAAAGCGACGTCCAAATCCAGGCATAGACCAAGCCCGGGCGGATCAGCGGGACAATCACTTTCCAGAGAATCCGCAAGATGGAAACGCCGCCGACCTGCGCCGCTTCTTCCAGCTCGCGATGCACTTGGATCATGTTGCTGTTCAACACTCGGGTGCCGAAGCTGATCCAGCAGACGACGTATACCGCCATCAACACATAGATCGTTCCATAGAGCGGCACGACGTCCGAGATGAGCAGCGCGAAATAAGCGATCGCGAGAGCGAAAAGCAGGTGCGGCACGGGATGGGGCAGAAACGCGATCGCGTCGAGGATAATCCGCCCGCGCAGGCGCGAGCGCGTGACGATCCACGAGACGGCGGTGCTGATCGCCACGACGAAGGTCGGCACGATGATCATGAGCAGCAGCGTGTTCCAGCTCGCGCGCAGCAGCGCCGAGTCGAAGGCAACGGAGGAATAACGCTCGAACGAAGCGACCAAAAGGGCCTGGCGCGACGGCGCCTGGACGTACGGCAGAAGCGAGACCCAGAAGATCGCCAGCAGCGGCAATACAAAAGCGAGGAGAAAATAAACCGCCAGCACGCCCCATCCGAGCATCCAGCCGCGCCCGAGCTCGACGGGCCTCGACTGATACGATTTCCCGGAGATGATTTGATAGCGGTGGCTTTGTTTCAGCGCGGCGAAGTATGGAAGCATGAGGATCAGCGCGAGACCGACCATGATCGTCCCGTAGGCGCCGCTGAGTCCGTAGCGCGGCAGACCTTCGGTCGGGTTGACCATGAAATAAAGCGCGGTGCTGAAAGTGAAGATGTTATTCGCCATGCCGATCACGCCCGGAACGTCGAACGCCGCGATCGCGACGGTGAACATCCAGATGATGGCGGAGACCAGCGCGGGCCATACCAGCGGCATTTCGATACGCAGCAAGGTTCTCCATTGGCTGACGCCGTGAATGCTCGACGCTTCGACGAGCGCGGGGTTCATGCTGCGCAGCGCCGCGGAGATCATCACGTAGGCCAGCGGCGCCAGGGTCAACCCTTCGACGAAGCCGATGCCCGGGACCGTCGCGATGTTGAGCGGCGCGTTTTTGAGTCCGAACAGCTGCATCAAGAAAATATTGATGACGCCGATTCTAGGATGGAGCAGAAATACCCAGCCCATCGCCTTTAAAAACGTCGGGAAGAGAATTCCGATGCTCAAGAGGCTCATCGCCAGCGCCTTACAAGGGATGTCGGTGCGCTCGATCAGCCAGGCGAAGAGAAACCCCAGCGGCACCGAGACCGCGATCGTGATGGCGGCGAATATCAGAGTCGTCACCGCGACGCGGTAACTGTAGGGATCCGACAGCAAGGAGGCATAGTTTGCGAGAGTGTACGAGGAGGATTGTCCGGGCACTCCGGTCCTGAGGCTCATCCACGCGATCGTCAGGAGAAGGCCCAGAATCGCCAGCGCCGAGATCCCCGCGACTCCCCCGAGCAGGAGCTTCGACCCATCGAGGCGAGCGATATTTTTCACTGCTTGAGGATGTTGGCCAAATCTTCCTTGAATTTTAGTCCGTCCGCGCTTTCGCCCTGGAGATAATAATCGATCGACTGCTTCGGCTCTTGCAGCGCGACGCGGTTTTCGCGCAGATACTTCGCCATCAGAGTTCCCTCGACCAGATGGGAGCTGCGCGACTCGTGCTTCTGGAGGATCGCCTGAGGTTCCTTGGAGATCATGAAGGCGACGAAAAGCTTGGCCAGATTAGGGTGGGCCGAATTTTTCGGCACGCCGAGCTGAAAATAATCCGTATTCATCGGCGTCAAACCGGGCACCGCGACCAGCGGCGCGCCTTTGCCCTGCCAGTCCCACATGTGCTCCAGCGCTCCGCCGATGTTTGCCATGATGGGAAACTCGCCGCTGACGATCCGCTCCTCTTCGTTGTAGCGCAGCCGCCCGGCGCTCAACGCCACGACTTTGCGGGCGAACTCTTTCACCTTCTCCTGGCCCCAAACCAAAGATAGCTCGGCCAGCCACGCGACGTACGGCGGGATCGCGAGCTTGCCGGCCCACGCCGGGCTCATGCGCGGATCGACCAGGTCGATGTAGCTTTTGGGCGCCTTGTCTTTAGGAATCAGATTGGGATTGTAGATGATCCCGTTGGGCGAGGTGTAGACCAAAACTCCCTGGCCCGGGAAGATCTCCATTTCCTTAGTGATCCAGGGAAATATTCCCGACCAACTGACCGTATCCAGCGAGTTTTCCTTGTGCAGCAGGGCGAAGTGAGACTGCGAGCCGAGATAAAAGTCGGAGGACGTCTTTCTCCCCGCTTTGACCTCGGTGATGATGCGCGCGGCGCGCGCGTTCATGTCGGGGCCGGCGGCGAAATTGATTTTGGCCTTGAGGCCGAATTTTTTGTTGAACGCCGCCTCGATTTCGCCCATGCCTTTTCGGCCGCCGAAGGTTTGCGCGCCGGCGACGAAAACGATCTCGTCGCCCTCTTTCTTCGCGCCGGCGACGAGTTGCTCCGAAGTTTCCGCCGCAGTGACAGGCGCGGCGCCGGCCAGCGCGGAGAACAACCCGAGGGCCAGCAGACTAGTTTTGTATATCTTCATTGACGAACTCCGCGCGGTCCAGTTTGTACTCGCCGGGCACGAGCCGAATGATTTCATTTTTGGCCGGGTCGCGAATGACCCCCACCGGGTCCTGGCCGCTCTGCACCGCCTCGATCGATTGCTTGTACATGCGGCGCAGCAAAATCACGCCTTCGTCGGAAACGCCCAGATGCTCGGCCGTCCGGTCGACGATCGGCCCCTGGCTCTCTTGCGCGCAACGGTCCTGATCGCCGCGCGCGATCCAACCCGTGCTCTCGTCCCAGCGATACTTTCCGGGAATGCTGTCGCCCAACCCCTCTTCCTGTTTGTCTTCAGGCATTTTCACCGCCGGCTTGCCGTTGACCAGCGGAGCGAAATACACGGTGAAATGCATCGCGGCGGTATCGTCCACCGGAACGCGCCAGCGCAGCGCCTCGTATCCCTCGTGGGTCGCGGCGAAAGCCGCGGGGTGTTCTTCCGGGAGGTGGTAGCCGACTTTGTTCATGTTGGGCATGAGGAAGAGGCTGATCGTCCGGAAATATTCGCCGCCGACGCGGCGCGTAAAAGTATCGCGGATGCCGAAGTCGGTGACTTCGGAAGTGAGCTTCTCGTCTTTCCAATAGCGCGTCTTCGGCGTTCGATGCAGCCACTTGAAGTGATGCTGATCGACGCTGTTCTCGATCATCTGGAGGTAGTTGCAATGGATGACGCGGGCGCTGAGCGAGCGCACGCCGTCTTCGCGCACGAGCACGTCGTAACGCGGCAAAAGCGGCGCCGGCTCGGGACCGAGATAGGCGAAAATGATTCCGGCCAATTCCTGAACTTTGTAAGCGGGGTGGCGCACGCGCTCTCGGTAGGTGCTGTCCGTGGGCTCGCCCGGCTGTTCCAGGACCCGCCCTTCGACGTCATACAGCCAGCCGTGGTAACAGCAGCGCAAGCCGCCGTCTTCGATATGACCGAACTCGAGCGACGTCCCGCGATGCGAGCAGCGCAGGGTAAGGAGCCCGGGCCGGCCGCGATCGTCGCGAAAGAGGACGAGATCCTCGCCCAGAAGCCGCCGCCGCTTCGGTCTGCCGGTCAGCTCCTTGGAAAAACCGATCGGATGCCAGTACCGGCGCAGCATCTCGCCCGCGGGCATCCCCGGCCCGACTCGGGTCAGCATTTCATTTTCTTCAAAGCTCAGCGCCATGACGGCCTCCTGCTCGATGACGAGTCTGAACGCAACCCGTGCTGCGGTCTCTTAAGCGTGAGCTAACACATACGGAAAATCGGTGTCAACCTGGCGCGTCGACGAGATCGGTACGGCAAGTGTCGGT
>DASXRG010000123.1:0-39996 GCA_036506735.1 Binatia bacterium
GAACCCGTTGATCATGCCGATGGTGCGCCGGCGCGCGCCGGGCCGCATCGTCACCATCTCGTCGCTGTCCGGCATGATCGGCAACCGCGGCCAAGTCAACTACAGCGCGGCCAAAGCCGGGATCATCGGCGCCACCAAAGCATTGGCCGTGGAGTTGGCGAAGCGCGAGATCACGGTCAACTGTGTCGCGCCGGGCTTGATCGAAACCGAGATGATCACCGGCGTGCCATTGGAGGAAGCGCTGAAGCTCATTCCCGCGGGCCGCGTCGGCAAACCGGAAGAAGTCGCCGCCGCCGTCAGTTTTCTCCTCTCGGACGACGCGGCTTACATCACCCGGCAGGTCATTTCCATGAACGGAGGGTTGGCATGAGACGGCGCGTCGCCATCACCGGGATGGCCGGCATCAGCCCGCTGGGCAACAATTGGTGCGCGATTCGCGCCCGCTTGCGCAGCTACTGCAACGCCGTGAAGCGGATGGACGAATGGGCGGAATACGACGGCCTCAACACACTGCTCGCGGTGCCGGCGGGCGACTTCCCGCTCTCCGAGCGCTATACGATCAAGACGACCCGCAGCATGGGCCGGGTCGCCGTGATGGCGACGCGCGCCAGCGAGCTGGCGCTCGCCGATGCGGGGCTGCTGGGCGACCCGTTGGTGAAAAGCGGCCGGCTCGGGATCGCGTATGGCTCGTGCGCCGGCTCGCCGGACGCGATTCGCGATTTCAGCAACATGGTCGAGGAAAAATCGACCAAAGGCATCAACGCGACGACTTATATCAAAATGATGGGCCACACCGCGGCGGTCAATATCGGCATATTTCTCGGCGTGACCGGGCGCATCATTACGACCTCCAGCGCCTGCACGTCCGGCAGCCAGGGGATCGGCTACGCGTTCGAAGCGATCCGCAGCGGGCAGCAACACGCGATGATCGCCGGCGGCGCCGAAGAGTTGTGCGTCGCCGACGCCGCGGTGTTCGATACTCTGTTCGCTACCAGCGTGCTCAACGACGCGCCGGAGACGACGCCGCGCCCGTTCGATGCCGAGCGCGACGGCCTGGTGCTCGGCGAAGGCGCCGGGAGTCTCATTCTCGAAGATTTGGAACACGCGCGCGCGCGCGGCGCGCCGATCTACGCCGAAATCGTCGGCTTCGGCACCAACAGCGACGGCTGCCACGTCACCCACCCCAACGCCGAGACGATGCAAATCGCGATGGAGCTGGCGCTGGCCGACGCCGAGCTGTCGCCTGCGGCGATCGGCTACGTCAACGCGCATGCGACCGGCACCGAGCACGGCGACATCGCCGAATCCCACGCAACTCGGAACGTGTTCGGCGGCAAAATGCCGGTCAGCTCGCTCAAGAGCTACATGGGGCACACGCTCGGCGCGTGCGGCGCGCTGGAAGCCTGGATGAGCGTTGAAATGATGCGCGAGGGCTGGTTCGCGCCGACCATCAATCTCAAACGGGTCGATCCCGAGTGCGCCGAGCTGGATTACGTCGTGGACGCAGGCCGCGAGCTGCAATGCGAATACATCATGTCCAACAACTTCGCCTTCGGCGGCATCAACACGTCGCTGATTTTCAAGAGACATGCTTGAGACTGACACGCTCCAACCTACAAGGAGAGGGAAGATGAAAAAATTTCTCGCGGCGATCGGAGCTTTGGGCTTGTCTGTAGCTACTGTGTGGCCGGCCTACGCGCGCGATACCAAGCTCTTGCTGCCGATTGCCGAGGCGTTGGCAGTCAAGGATGCGGAGCAAAAGCTCGACGGGTCGGTAAAATTCTTTTTCGGCACGCAGCCACACCCGAAAATAATAACCAAGCTCGGCAGCGACGTATCCAATCTCAAAACCAATGCGTTCAACAAGTCCGATGAACGGGCGTGCAACTGGGTCTTTCTCTCGACGATGCTCGCGCTCGAGAAACGCGCGAAGCAGCTGGGGGCCAACGCCGTGGTGAATATTATCAGCTATTACAAGAAAGTCCCGATGTCGAGCACGACTGAGTTCGAATGCCACGCAGGCGGCATTCTCGCCGGCGTCGCGCTCAAGGGAGACTTTGTCAAGATTGAAGATAAATGAAGTTATGCCAGTGGCGGTTGAGAGCTTCGGTTTCCAACACGACGGGTAGCTTTCAGCGATTAGGTTGCAAGGAGACGCAACGATGAAGAAATTCTCATGCTCACTAGCGGTACTGGGCTTGTCTCTCGCTGTCGTTTGGCCGGTAAACGCCACGGACGAAAAGTATGTGATGCCGATCGCCGCCGCCCTGGAAACTTCCGCGGCGAAGCGAAAATTGGACGGCTCGGTGAAGTTTTTCTTTGGCAAGGGGGCGAAAACGCCGGAGGCGCTGCAGCGTGTGGGTGGCGATATGGTCCGCGCCAGGCAAAAAAACAGCAGCGGCGTCAGGGAAGACGTGTGTAACGCGGCTTTTTGGCGTTCATTAGCCACCCTGAGCACCCGCGCCAAGAGGCTCGGCGCCAACGCTTTGGTCAATATCGTAAGCTCCTTTGGGGATCATCCGGAATTCTCGAGCGCCACCGAATTCGAGTGCTATCAAGGATCGCGTATAACGTCGGTCGCGTTCAAGGCGGATTTTGTCAAAATCGGCGATAAGTAAATTTCCACCTTTCTCCGCCGTTCTTTGGTTGCTGAACGGCAGCCGGGTGGATGAAGATGATCTCGCGTTCTTCGCGCGACGGCTGAGCGCGAGCGAGACTCATCGTGACGGCCGCTTCTTGCGGCGTGAGCGACGGCGCCAGTTCCTGCTCGGGCGCATGCTGCTCCGGTTGGCCGCCGGCAGTCTCCTCGATTTGTCGGCTGAGGAGATCGAAGTCGTCGAGCGGCCCGGCGACGCGCCGCAGCTTGCGCTTCCCGATTCAGAGTCCCTACCCAATTTCAGCTTGTCGCACAGCCGCGACTGGATCGCTTGCGCGGTTAGTAACGATGTGAAGCTTGGAGTGGATATCGAAGTCCACGACGCGACGCGAGACGTCGCGGCTTTGGGCGAAATCGCATTCCACCCGACAGAACAGCTTTGGCTGTCGCGCCGGCCCGAGGCCGAGCAGCGATCAGCATCTTACGAGTTGTGGAGCACAAGAGAAGCCTTGTACAAGCTATTGTCGAGCTCAAACCGTGAGACGGATCTGCCGCCGCTGGTCGGCGCAGACGGTGGATTGGCGCCGGAAGGCCGCGGTTGGCATCGCTACAGCTTGTCGCGTTCCGATTTCGCGCTGGTCGTTTGCAGCGCGCGACCGTTGACTGCGCTGAGACCGATCGAACTCACCGGGCTTACTCGGGAAGACTGGCTGAGCGGTGAAGATTCGGGTATGGCCAGGGACGGAATCGAACCGCCGACACGAGGATTTTCAGTCCTCTGCTCTACCGACTGAGCTACCTGGCCAGAGCTTGGAAATATTGCTTAAAAATTTCGGCGAGTCAAGGTTGGCGGCTATTTTTTGCGCACCTCGGCGACTTTCTTCTCGACAAAGTCGATCACCTGCTTTTCCAGTTGAACTTGGTCGAGCGCGTTGATCTCCTGAACGCCGGTGGGACTGGTAACGTTCACTTCCGTCAGATAGTCGCCGATCACGTCCAGACCGACGAAATAGAGTCCTGATTTCTTGAGCGCCGGAGCGAGCGTCCGGCAGATCTCGATATCCTTTGGGTTCAGACCGGTCTTCGCGGCTGCGCCGCCGACGTGGAGGTTGCTGCGCGTTTCGTCTTCGCGCGGGATGCGCAGCAGCGCGCCGAGGGGCTCGCCGTTGAGAATCATGATGCGCTTGTCCCCTTTTCTGACCTCCGGAATGTAACGCTGCGCCATGATCGGTTTTGTTCCGTTTTCCGTCGCCGCTTCCAGCAGAGCATTGGTGTTTCGGTCCCGTTGACTGAGATAGAACACTCCGCTGCCGCCGCAGCCATCGAGCGGCTTGACGATCATTTCTCCGCCCTGATCCGACATAAACTGTTTGAGCCTCTCCATGCTTGCGCTCACCAAGGTCGGCGGGATGAGAGTGGGGAAATTCAACGCGTAGAGCTTCTCGTTGGCCTCGCGCAGGCCGAGCGGATGATTTACGACGAGACATTTTTTCTCGTCCACCAGGCTCAAAAAATGCGTCGCGAAGAAAAATTTCATGTCGAAAGGCGGGTCCTTGCGCATGAGGATGACGTCGAAGCCGTCGAGGCGGCCCGAGCCTTCGTCTTTGAAGCGATAGTGCGGCGTCGCGCGCGCCACGCTGACGCGGCGAAACCGCGCCTCGGGAATCGCGCCGTGGACCGAGAGATCGTCGAGCTCTATGTAATGAACCTCATGGCCCCTCCGCTCCGCCTCCAGCATCAGGACGAACGTCGTGTCCTTGTCGATGTTGATTTTATCGATGGGGTCCATGATGACCCCGATTTTCAATTGCGCCATATTCGATCAGGTCCCCGCACGCCGCTCATGGTTCGACTGGGCTCACCATGACCCTGAGGCTCTCGAAGGGTCACTCTCGTATCACCCACGTCCGCGCCACCAGATCGTGCCAGGCTCTTTTCTCCCGGCTCCACAAAATCCATAGAAATCCCAGGACCAGCGGCGCCGAGAGCGCCGCGACGATGAAACGGGTCAGGGCCCTGAGGTAACCGATGCGCGCCTGGTCCGCACCGACGACCCGCAAGCCGAGCAGCCATTTGCCGACGGTTCTTCCTTCCAGAGTGTGCAGCAGCACGAAGTAGCCGCCGACAAGACAGACCCATGCGAGAAGGACGACGCGCACGAGCTCCATCTTCATTTCCCAGCTAATCGAGCGGTCGTGGGCCGCCAGTCCGACGCTGTAGCCGACCAACGAGAGGTAAAAAAGCAGGAGCGAGAACAGGGACAAGACGAGAATGTCCACGACGAAAGCGCTGGCGCGCCGGAAAAAACCGCCCCAGCGCGCGGCGCTTGCCTGCTCTTCTCTCTCGAGTCGCGCGTACAACCGGTCGAATTCCCGCTCGATCAGCGCTTCCAGTTCGGCCATCTCTCTTGCTTCCATCTCCAAAACGTGAGGAGTCTAGACCCAACGGCGCCACAAGAAAAGAGACGCCGCGGCTCTATCCCAGGTCGCCCCAGAGGAGTTGCGCCGACGAGAGCGCCGCGACCGCGGCGGTCTCGGTGCGCAAAATTCTTTTCCCCATGCCGACGGATTGAAAACCGCCGCCGGTCGCCTCGGCAACCTCGTCCGACGTGAAGCCGCCTTCCGGCCCGATCACGAGGATCAGCGACTCGACGCGCGCCTTTTCTTCTCGCAGGCGGCGCAAACCGCGCACCGTCTCGTTTTCCCAAAAAATCAATTTGAGATCGCAAGGCCAAGGCCGCTGCACGAGATCGGAAAAATTCATGACGCCGAGAATTTCGGGAACCCGGGTTCTGCCCGATTGCTTTGCCGCGCTGAGCGCGATCCGCTGCCAGCGCGCCCCGCGCTTCGCAGCCGCCGCGCCGTCCAGCTTGGGCACGGTGCGCCGGCACAGAAACGGCACGATGGCCCGCACTCCCAGCTCCGTCGCCTTCTCGACCACCCAGTCGAGCTTGTCTCCTTTGCCCAGCGCCTGCGCCAGCGTGATTCGCACCGGCGACTCGCGCTCCGGCTGCGACGATTTCGCGAGCGTGATCTCCGCCAGCCCGCTGTCGTAAGACCGGATGATCCCCTCGTGCTCCCAGCCTTCGTCGTCGAACAAGATGACCCGGTCGCCGGGCCCGAGGCGCAGCGCCTTTCTCATGTGGTTGAGCTCCGGGCCGGCGATCGTGGCGCTGCCGCCGTGAATATTTTTTTTTGCGACAAAAAAGCGCGCCACGGTCAGCTCCGCTTCCGCAAGAGCAAGGTCACCCATTCCTTCTCGCGGCTCCGGCGGATCAAGTGGAACGGCACGGGGGCGAAGCGGTGCAACACCTGGCTTGCCTTGGGCTGCAAAATTCCCGAGAGCACGAGATATCCGCCGCCCTCGACCCGCTCCTCGAGCGCCGGCGCGAGATCGACGAGGGTCTCCGCCGTGAGATTGGCGACGACGACCGCGAAGGATCCGTATACTTTGTCCAGTTGCCAATTCGCCAGCCGGATTTTTCGCTCGACGCCGTTGAACTTGATGTTGCCGCGCGCCACCTTGAGCGCCGTGGGATCGTTGTCGAGCGCGATCACGCGGCCCGCGCCCATCTTGGCCAAGGCGATCGCGAGAATTCCCGATCCGGTGCCGACGTCGAGCGCGGTCAGCTCGCCGCCGTTGAAGCGCGCTGCCAAATGCTCGATGAATTCCAGACAGCAGCGAGTCGTCGTGTGCGTTCCGGTGCCGAACGCCATGCCCGGCTCGATCGTGATGACGTGCCGGCGCCGCGTGCGCGGCGGCTCCACCCACGGAGGGGTGATCCAGAAACGCCGGCCGACTTTGTGCGGCGAAAAAAAGCGCCGCCACGAGTGGGCCCAATTTTTTTCCTTCAAGAGCTTCCAATTGAGCGGCTGCTCGCCGAAGCCGGGATAGATTTTGCGGAGGTCGCGCAGAAAACGGTGAATCTCCCGCTTGAGGATGGCCGTTCTCGGCGAGCGCGCAAAGAAAGCCCGCACCTCGTTGCGCGTCAGAACGACGCCCGGAGAGCCCCTCTCGATCAAAAAATTCGCGATCGCGTCGAGGGCCGGGGGCGGGGCCTTGAGAGAGAGTTGCAGCCACGAGTTAGCCACAGATTTTTTTATGACATAGAGATGCGCCGGTATCAATCTGAAAGGACGCTGCAGTCACGGAAGCGCGGCGCAAGACGCGCGCCGAGGTCATTCGCGCGCTCAAAGGTCGGCGCCCGAAGAATCTTGTAAACCGCGAGGTTCTGCGATAGATACGCAGCGGAGAAGTCAGGGCTGAAATTCGGGCCCAGGAACCCAAGGAGACAGGAATGCGACTGAGACGGCTGTTTTATACGGCAATCGGGCTGGTGTTCGCGCTCGCCGCTCCGACGACTCTGCACGCCCAAACCAAGAAGACGCTCGTCCGGCTAAATTCCTGGTTTTGAGTTTTGATTTTGGGTTAAATTCAAAATTCAACATTCAGCATTCAAAATTACTGTCATGGCTGTGATCGCCCCCTTTCGCGGCATTCTCTACAACAAAAAAAAGATCGCCAACCCGTCAAAAGTCATCGCACCGCCGTACGACGTGATTTCGCCGGAGGAGCAGGAGAAGCTCTATACCCGGTCGCCCTACAATATAGTCCGGCTGATCCTGAACCAGGAGCCGGACCCGTATGAAAGCGTCGCCCGTTTGTTCGAGGAATGGCAGAACGAAGGGATACTCATTCGGGACGAGACTCCTGCGATTTATTTTCTGAGCCACCGCTACGCCCTCAAGAACGGAACGGAAAAAGAGCGCAAAGGCTTCATCGCGGTGGCCCGCATCGAAGATTTTTCCAGCGGCGCGATCCGGCCGCACGAGGCGACCTTGGCCGCGCCCAAAGAAGACCGGCTGCGGCTCATGCTCGCCTGCCACGCGAACTTGAGCCCGATCTTCGCGCTCTACTCCGAGCCGAAGCAGATGATCAATCGGCTGCTCGCGGAACAGCTGCAGGGGAAGGCGCCCGACGTCGAGGTCAAGGAAGACAAAGGCGGGAGCTGCCGTCTGTGGCGCATGACCGATCCCGAGCTGATTCGCATAGCCGAGCGTGAGATGGAGCCGCAGCCGCTGTTGATCGCCGACGGCCACCACCGCTACGCGGCGGCGCTGAATTATCGCGAGCGCATGCGCGCGGCCGGGAGCGGCGCCAGCGGCCGCGAGGCGTTCAATTACGTGATGATGTATTTTGCCAACATGAACGACGAAGGCGTCACGATCCTGCCGACTCACCGCCTGGTGCGCTCGTTGCCGTCCATCGGTTTCCGCGAGCTTGAAGAATCCCTTATGAGATATTTTTACATCGAGCCTTACCCCAAAAACACCGAAGGGCAACGGTCGTTTCTCCGCGCGCTGCAAACGGCCGGGAAAAAACACCGCGTGATCGGCGCGTCATTCAAGCGCGACCCGCGCTACCTGATTCTGCGGCTGAAGAACAAGCGATTCATGCAGCGGCTCGCCGGCGACTTGAGCGCGGCGCTGCAGGAGCTGGACGTGAGCGTGCTGCACCGTCTGATTCTCGACCACATCCTGGGCCTGAAGCCCGAAGAGCAAGTCAAAGAAGGCGCGATTACCTACTCACAAGATGAAGAAAAAGTCTTGCAGACGCTCGACAAGGAAGACTACCAGGCGGCGTTTATCTTGAATCCGCCTCTGGCGGAAGAAATTATGGCGGTCTCTCTCGGCGGCGAAACGATGCCGCAGAAAACGACTTATTTTTATCCCAAGCTCATCGACGGTCTGGTGCTCAACAAGCTCGATGCGCAAGAACAGGTTCAGGAAAGCTGAGTTCACCCGCGCGGGATGTGCAGCGGCAGGATCTTGCCGCGCGGGCTCACGTAAGGGATTTCCCGTTTGATTCGCAGCGTGCCGGCGTCTTGCCAAATTCGACTCATGAATTGGTTGCTCCAGGGCCCGGCCGACAAACCCTGCTGCAACCGCGCCAATAATTTTTCCCCCGCGACCTCTCCCACTGCGGGATGGACGACGAGCGTCAAGCGCGTCTGACCGTTTCCGTCCTCCTCCTCGACGAGCTGGTAATCGCCCGGGCCGCCGCCGAATTCGGACGGCAGAACTTTTTCCAAAAGATCGTAGAGATCGACGTAAAAATAATTCATTCCCTCGCTGGTAAATTTCTCATAGCTGCGGATGTGATGCAGGTGCAGCGTGAGCCCGGCGTCTTGCAGCGCGCAGCCGCAATCTCTCGTCTCCAGCGTCGCATAGTCGCCATTCTCGACGTTCAGGAGCATTCTTGGAGCTTCGGCGTAGAGCGTGGAGCAGAGGAGAGGATGGATCGATCCTCCCGCTAGCGGCGCCGGGTGGCGGATGAACGCCAGCATGTGCCGATTGAGATGGACCTCGTCCCTGTGGCGCGGGTTGGCACAGCCGAGCCCGGCGGGCATGCCGCCGCCGTAGCTGTAGCGCGAGGTGACGCTGGCGCCGGCGCGTCGGATGGCGTCTTCCTTGGCTTCGGTAAAAGGCTCGCCGGCCACGTTGAACTTGGTCCCTTCGAGAGAAACTCCCATCGCCAACGCGGCGCGTGCGATCCGCGCGGCGCTGCTCGCGATCGTCGTAATGTAACCGGCCTTCTTTTTTCGCCTCTCTTGGTCGATCCAACGAACGATCGGCGCCATGTCCTCGACATCGATGAATCGGGGCATGGGAAAACCCGGGCCGTGCCGTTTGCCGGTCCACACGACCAGACACGTGGTGAGATAATGGCCGATTTCGTGCAGCCGGCTGAGCTCGGGAACTTTGCGCGCGAACCAGCGCTCGGTCGGCTTGCCCAGCTTGGCGTTCACCAGCAGATGGTGCAGCGCGCTGCTGGGAAGAACCGCGTCGTAGATCGCGTGCGAATACGAAAATAGATCGTGCGCGGAAAAAAACACGCCGGTGCTGAACGTGCGTATCGCAAGCCAATTGAAACCGACCTTGGAGATCACGGGCTGGTTGCGGGTGCCGCTGCTTTGGATGTCGATTCCCGCCGCCGCATTGGCGGACTGAAAATCCGCCGGCGTGACGTGAAACGATCCTCCGCCGCGGACGATCTCTTTTTTTCCTTTGAATTCATCCGAAGTAAGATAAACCCCTTCGGCCGCCAGCCGCTCGAGCGCGCGCTCGATTCCATCGCGACGCACAAGAGTCTGAAAATCGGCAAACTCGCAGCCCGCGATCTTGAGAAGTTTCAGATAAGGACTGCTTGAACGTTCGTAGATCTGCATCCTGACGAGTTCGATGAGTCTCTCCGTCCTGGTGTCGAGCGCCGCTTTGACCTCTTCTTTCGCCCGCTCGGGGGTGACGCGCTCGCGGAGAAAGTCGCGCACGCCGGCCGAGAGCGCGAGTTTTCCCCGGATGTCGAGGCGGCGAAAAAGTTTCATGGAATAAGGAGTCGCAAGCTCTTCGTTGGAGGGGGAAACGTTTCGAACCGCCGGCAATTCTCGCAGCTAGCGAAGCGGCGTCACGAACTCTCCGCTTCCCGGCTTGCCGATAACCTTGCCGTTCTCCATCACCACGTTGCCCCGGACGATCGTGTAGATCGGCGCACCTTTGACTTTGCGTCCGTGGTAGGGCGTCCACCCGACTTTTGTGTAGGTCGTCTCGTTCGTGATCGTCTCTTCTTTCTCCATGTCGACGATCGTGAGATCGGCGTCGGAGCCGACCTGGACGACGCCTTTGCGCGGATAGACGCCGAAGATGTGCGCCGGGTTGTAGGATGTGATGCGAACCAACTGGTCGAGCGTCAGCTTGCCCTGATTGACGGCGGTGAGAAAGAGTCGCAAATAATCCTGAATCTGCGGCTCGCCGCCGGGAGACTTCCACATGTCCTGCCAGCCGACGTCTTTTTCTTCCTTGGTGTGCGGCGCGTGATCGGTGCCGACGACTTCGATCGTGCCGTCCTTGATCGCCGCCCAGAGCGCTTCCGCGTGCTCGTCGGGCACCCAGAAGCCGAGACAATAAGGTCCGAGCTTCTCCACGTTCTCCCAGGTCGCGAGGAAAAGCGCCCAGGGATTGACTTCGCCCGTGACCGGCCGCCCTTCGTCTTTGGCGCGCCGGATCATCTCGATCCCTCCGGGCGTGCTCATGTGGAGGATGTGAAGCTTGGTGCCGGCGGCTTTTTGGAAGCGGATCAAAGTCGCGATCGCGGTGTCCCAGATGATGCCGTCGAAGTCGCGGTAGGCCTTGCCATACGCCTGCGGGCTCTTGTCGCCGCGCGCCCAGTAGCGCTGCTCGATCACGTCCATTAAATCCTGGTCGTGCGGATGGACCATCAGCGGCAACCCGGTTTTGGCCACCGCTTCGAACGAGCGGAAAAGCTCGCCGTGGTGGTGCAGACCGATGCCGGGCATGTGCGGATAATCGCGCCCGGTGTCCCGGACCATGAAAATCTTGAACGCGAGGCAGCCTTCCTTGGCGAGTCCCGGAATCTGCTCGGGAACGGTGCCCGAAGGGTTGTGATTGAAATCGACGATCGCTTTTTTCTTGTGGTCCTCGATCAAATTGCGGTAGCGCTCTACCGTAGTCGTGGGCGGATTCACGTTCGGCATGCCGACGGAAAGCGTCACTCCCCCGGCCGCAGCCGCCATCGTCGCGGTAGTCAAGTCCTCTTTGTAGGTGAAGCCGGGGTCCCGGTGGTGTGTGTGGGTATCGATGAGTCCCGGAATGACTTTCTTGCCGTTCGCCTCGATGACCTTGCCCGCTTCGGGAAACGAAGGAGATTTGCCGAGCGCGACGACCTTGCCCTGATTGACGGCAACATCGGCGGCGACAAATCCTCCGGGCGTCCAAACTTCACCGTTTTTTACCACGAGGTCTACTTGATCCATGTTTTCTCCGCTTCGAAAAAGTTCAAGAAACCGTTATATGATCGGTGTTTAGTCGTGTCAACAGAGCGCCGAAATCGCCCCGCCGGACGGCCGGCACAGATCTTGACTCCACCGGGGGAATTTGAAAGTATTCTCTCGGAAATCGTCTAAGAGGGGTAGAAGGGGGAAAACCATGAGGTCAATAAACAAAATTCTAAATTCGTTCCTTCCGTGCTTGGCGCTGGCGATCTGTGCGGCCGGTCCGAGCTTTGGCCAGGATACTAAACTTATCGACGCAGGCAAGAAAGAAGGAAAGGTCACTATCTACGGCTCGCTCGAGTCCGACACGATGGATGCCGTCAGCAAAGCTTTCCAGAAGAAAACCGGAATCGAAGTCGAATACTGGCGCGCATCGGCCACGAAAGTGATGGACCGGGCGTTAAGCGAGTACCGCGCGGGTAAACCGGGCTTCGACATTATTTTGACCAATGATAATCCGCTGCAATTGATGCAAAAACAGGGACTTTTCGCCAAGTACGACTCGCCATCCGCGAAAGCTTTTCCGAAAGAAGCGATCGATCCCAATCTGGGTCCCAGATATCGCAACGTCATTATCGGCGTCGTCTATAACAAAAGCAGCGTGAGCGCCGCCGATGCTCCGAAGTCCCTCGAAGATCTCGTCAATCCCAAATACAAAGGCAAGCTCGTGATGCCCGATCCGACGCAGCACACGACCACGACCCAGTGGGTCGCCAGTCTCGACAAGCTGATGGGCAAGGAAAAAGCCGAGAAATACATTCGCGACCTCGCCGCCATGAAACCGGTTTTGGTCGAGTCGCTACTGCCGGCCGCGGAGCGCGTTTCGACCGGTGAGACGCCGGTTGCGATCACCTATGTGAAATACGCTTACATCTTCGGTCAAAAAGGGGCGCCTCTGGACTATGTCAGGCTGGGGAAAATGATGGGTGATGGACACTATCTGGCATTGGGCAACAAAGCTCCCCATGTCAACGCCGGCAAAACCTTCATCGACTATTTCCTCGGAGAGGAGAGCATGACGCTCATCGCTAAGATGGGCGAGTTCGTCAATCGAAAAGGCGTCTACCCGCCGCTCCCGGACGCCGACAAAATTCAGTTCGTCGAGATGGTCGATCTCGACGAGAAGGGCTTCGCCGAGAAGAAGAAGGAGTACTCCAAGATCTTCTTGCAGCAGTAGGAATCTAAAAGCCGGTGAACGACAGAACCGTCGCAATCGGGCGAGTGCTTCCCGCTTCGGGGGGCCTCGCCCGAGTTGCATTATTCTTTAGCCAGCCCGTCAATCTGGTTTTTATCGGCGTCGCCGCTATCATCGGTTTTCTTGCGCTCTACCCGAGTTTTTTTCTCTTATACGGCAGCCTGACCGATTCTCCGCTCGGTGTTCCCGGTCACTTCACGCTCCAGAATTATATCCAGGCCTATTCCGACCCGACCGCTTACCCGCTGATTCTGACGTCGTTTATCTTCGGCCTCGGCGCCTCCGGCCTCTCGGTGATCATGGCGCTCACCCTGGCGTGGATCACGATCAGAACCAATGCGCCCTACCGCAGGCTCTTCGAGCTGGTCGCGATCGTGCCGAACATTTTGCCGCCGCTTCTGATCTCGATTTCCTGGGTGCTGCTGCTCAACCCCAGCAACGGGCTGATCAACGGAATTCTGGTGCGGCTCCTGGGGCTGGAAAAAGGTCCTTTCAATATCTACTCGCTGCCGGGACTCATCTTCGTCGAGGGGTTGATTCTTACGCCGCTGGCGTTCCTGATCATTTCCGCCGCGCTCAAAGGCATGGATCCCTCGCTCGAGGAATCAGCCAAGACGCTCGGCTCGAGTGAAGTGGAAGTTGCCGCGCGGATTACATTTCCTCTCATGCGGCCGGCGATCCTGGCCGCCGGAACGTTGAATTTTGTCCGGGCGGTGGAGAGCTTCGACACGCCGGCGATCATCGCGCTGCCGGCGCGGCTCGAAGTCTTCACCACCAAGATCTGGCGCGAGGCGCTGGGCTCTTTTCCTACCAACCATAACCTCGCCGCCACCTATGGCGTCGGCATCCTTGTCATCGCTCTCGTCTTTGTTTACCTCTACCGCAGATTTACCTCCCAGGTGGAGAGCTTCTCCACGGTCACAGGCAAGGGTTTCCGGCCGCATCAGATCGATCTGGGCAAGTGGCGCTATCCCGCCTCCGGCGTCGCGCTGCTGCTGCTGATTCTCATGGTCATTCTGCCGATTCTGGTTCTCGTGCTCGTGTCCGTGCTGCCATATTATCACGTGCCTACGTGGCAAACCTGGAACAACTTGACCTTGGCCAACTTCCGTTTCGTGGTGGAGAACCCGCGCGTCTGGCGGGCTTTCCGCAACAGCATTTTTCTGGCTATCGGCGGCGCCACTATCTGCATGACGCTTGCGGCCTTGACCGCCTACATCACGATCAGAACCAAGATCGCCGCCCGCGGTCTCTTGGAAGGACTGGTATTTATTCCGTGGGCCTTTCCCGGGACCGCGCTGGCGCTCGGTCTTCTCTGGGCCTATGTCGATTTTCCCATCCCGATCTACGGCACGATCTGGATCATCATGATCGCCTACATTACGCGCTTTCTTCCCTACGGACTGAGAGCGGTCAGCAGCACGATCATTCAGATCCATAGAGAGCTCGAAGAGGCTTCCACGGCTTGCGGCGCCGGCTTTTTCGCCACGTTTCGCCGCATCCTTGTGCCGATGATGCGGCCGGGGATCATGGCCGGCTGGATCATCCTCGCCACGACTTTCATGCGCGAGTTCAGCGCCACTTTGTTTCTCTACAGCCCGGGCTCGGAAGCCCTCGGCCCCCTGCTCTACTTTCTCTATCTCGACGGCATGCGCGGGCGCGTCGCGGCCATCGGCATAGTCATTTCTTTGATTTCCGTCGTCCTCATCGCCGTCGCGCAAAGACTATCGCGCTGGGACGCGGAGTAAAACAAGCCGCACTAGTATGTCGGATTCATAGTATCGCAATTAAACATGATGCCGCGAGCCCCGTCCGGCTGCGGGTTTCTTGAAGGGACGATGCGTGGGGACGAGGAGCCTCAAGCGTACCGCAGAACTTTTCGTAGAACCGCTCGTGCCGCCTAACACCGGACGTATCGCATCGGCCCGTAAAGAGACCCACAGCCGGACGATGGCTGGATGAGCGTTGAGGTCTGCCTGAAAGGAAACCCGTGGAGAAATTACACCTGACCGTCGCCTGCGGCGACTACGACAGAACCAAAGCGCTCCAAGTCGGCACGGTTCAACCGGAAGGCATCCAGTTGAACTATATCCCGCTGCAGGCGGAAGAGATTTTCTGGCGCATGAATAATTTTCGCGAGTTCGACGCCTCCGAGATGTCGCTCTCGAACCACATCACGATGGTGAGCCGGGGAAGCTGGCCTTTCGTCGCGATCCCGGTTTTTCCCTCGCGCTTTTTCCGGCACTCGTGCGTTTTCATCAACACCGCCGCGGGCATCGCCGGCCCGCAGGACTTCAAAGGCAAAAAAATCGGCACACCGGAGTATTCGATCACTGCGGCGGTGTGGATTCGCGGCTTTTTGAACGACGATTACGGCGTGAAGGCGGCCGACATCCAGTGGTTCATCGGCGGGCAGGAGGAAGCGGGCAGAAAGGAAAGAGTGCGCCTGACCCTGCCGCCGGAAATCAAAGTCACCCCGATCGCCGACGACAAAACGCTCAACGGCATGCTCGAGGCCGGCGAGATCGACGGTTTGATCTCCGCCCGCAGCCCCTCTTCATTTGTCAAAGGCTCGCCTAAAGCCCGCCGCCTCTTTCCCAACTACAAGGAAGTGGAGATGGACTACTACAAGCGGACGAAGATTTTTCCCATCATGCACGTGCTGGTGATCCGGAAAGAAGTCTATGACCGCAATCCTTGGGTGGCACGCAGCCTGTACAAAGCTTTTTGCGCAGCGAAGGACCGCGCGATCCAGGCGATGCACGTGTCCAACACCTTGGCGTGCACCTTGCCGTGGCAGTTCGCGGAGATGGAGCTGCTAAAGTCTCTCTTCGGACCCGACTGGTGGCCTTACGGCGTCGAGCCCAATCGCCATCTCCTGGATACCTTGATACGTTACATGGGCGAGCAGGGCCTCATCGACAAACCGGTCAAAGTGGAAGAACTGTTCGCGCCGAACATCGCCGGCGAGTTTAAAATCTAGCGTTGACCAGAAAAGAAAAATTATTCGTTCGCTCGGCGCGCGTCGCGCGTCTGGCGACGGCCGGCGCCGACGGCCGGCCGCATGTCATTCCCATCTGCTTCGCGTTCGACGGCAAGAAAATTTATTCTCCCATCGACGAGAAGCCGAAAAAAACCTCGCCGCTTCGCCTGAAACGAATCCGCAATATTCGCGCGAACCCTCACGTCGCGCTCGTCATTGACAGATATCACGAAGACTGGAAGAAGCTCGCTTACCTGTTGATCGCGGGAAGAGCGAGAATTCTTGTGAGCGGCGCGGGGCACCGAAGAGCCGTGCGGCTCCTCAAAAAAAAATACCGGCAGTACAGAGTAATGCGCCTGGAAGAGCGGCCCGTAATTGTCATTGCTCCATCCCGCGTCACAACATGGGACGGGGTTGGCGATGCCGCCTATTAGAGGCTGTTTTACAGAATATAAATTCATTTTGACAGATTAGGTACATTCTGGTATATTCGCGCACATGAAAACACAATTTTGCACGCTATCGGCGTGCTTGCTTATTGTTGCCCTGGTAATGTTTCCCGTCGGCCTGAAAGCCGATGACCAGCCGCCTGTTCGTGATCGTAGCGAGCAGCAGTCCCCCACGAAGGAAGTGGGGACTGAACTGGGCTGGGGCGTCGGCTCGGTTCTCGCCAACATCTTTTACATGCCGACCAAGATCACCTATGCCGGTCTTGGTTTGCTGACGGGAGGGCTCGGTTATCTCCTGACTGCCGGGAAGGGCGAGGTCGCCAACGAGATCATCTATCCGGCGGTGAAAGGCACCTACGTGCTTACTCCGAGCCATCTCAAGGGGGAACAGCCGGTGACTTTCATCGGAGCGTCGCCGGAGCAGTCCCAGCCGGAGCAGGTTTCTGCCGCGCCGCAGCGTTAGGCTCCGCAGCAAACACCCCGTTTAGACGACCGGATAAACTTCAGCAAGGTAACCACCTCTGGAGTGAGGTCTGGGTGTGCCTCGACCTCCTTTACGGCTAAAGACAAGTTCCGTCCTTTGCGGAACAGGACCCGAAAGGCTTCTTTCAGCAGGCGAATTCTCCGTTCGTCCAATCCAACCCGCTTGAGTCCCACGACATTTACGCCCCGCACGGTATGCTGCCAATCGACTAACGAATAGGGCGGAACGTCGCGGCTGGCCCCGCTGAGGCCGCGCATGAGCGAAAGCTCGCCCACGCGCACGAACTGATGGACGACGCAGTGGCCGGAAATAAAGGCATGATCGCCGACTTCGACGTGGCCGCCCAGGAGCGCGCCGTTGGCGAGCACAATGTGATCGCCGAGCTTGCAGTTGTGGCCGACGTGGGACCCGGCCATGAGATAGTTGTCATCGCCGATAATCGTGGACGAGCCCGCCGCCGTGCCGCGATGCAATTGAACGAACTCGCGGAAAACGTTGCGGCCGCCGATCTTGAGGTAAGTCTCGGCGCCGGAATAACCCTTATCTTGCGGCGCGTCGCCCAACACCGCGCCGGGATGAATTTCGTTTTCCTCGCCGATCTCGGTCCAACCCATGATCACCGCGTGCGCCATCACCCGCGTGCGGCGGCGGATTTTGACCGGCCCCTCTATGACCGCGTAGGGACCGATCTCGCACTCGGGGTCGATCTCCGCCCGAGAATCAATAATCGCCGTCGGATGAATACTCATATCAGTGATGAAGCGTTATTCGTCTTTCAGACCGGTCAAAAAGGTCCAGATACGAGGCGCGCGAAGGTTCGCGAGCGGAGGCGTACTTTCAGTACGTTGACGCCATAGCCCGCCGCTGGCGGGCGTTAAATTAACCGGGCCGAGCGCGACGATCTTAACGCCTGCCGGTGGGCGGGCTATGGTAGCTGGGCCTTTTTCATCGGTCTGACTCGTCGTCATCATCCTCGTCTGTTGGTTTGTCCTCGGGCTCGATCTTCTTTCCGGGAACCCGATAGCGTCCTTCGGCCCAAGCGCCCAGATCGATAAGCCGGCAGCGTTCAGAACAAAACGGCCGGTGCGGATTCTCCTCCCAAGCAACCTCGGCCCGGCAGAGCGGACAACGAACGACGCGCGGCATAAAACCTTCAGCTATCCATGACGCTCGGCGCGAACAGATCTTCGACCGCGAGCTTTTTCTCCATCAACCCTTGATCGGCCGAATAGGCCATGAAGCGTTCGAGATTGGCGCGATTCTTACTCACACCGTACGGCCACGGATCATCTCCCAGCAACCTTCTCTCCTCTTCGAACAGGTGGCGTCCCCACGCAAGGCGCGACCAGTTCGGATCGTCATAACAGCGCCGGCATACTTCCTTCGCTTTTTCGAACGCGTCCATGACGCCGCGCGCGAGCCGCGGGTTTTGCTCGAGCACCGCGTCCTTGAACGCCACGACATGCATGATGGGGAAAAAACCGTTTTTGCGAAAATAGTTCAGCTCCTCCTGTTTGGCATCGGCAAAGAGCCGGCGGATTTTATCCGAGCCGCGCAACACCTCTTTGGGTGGGTGCGGCATGAACAGCGCGTCGATCTCTCCCGCTTCCAATTGGCTCCCGATCTTTTTTCCCGGAGACACGAGCCGGATTTTCACTCCCTCCTGCGGCTTGAACGAGACCGTCTCTTCCTTGGCGACGACCCACTCGATCTTGCGCCAGTCCACGCCGTATTCGGACTGTAGGTCGCCCTTGGCGAGAACGGAGAGCGTCGTCTGAAAAGTGCTGAGCCCTACCTTGCGGCCGATCAGATCTTTCGGCGCATGGATCCCCGCATCGGCGCGCACCCACATTTGCGACATGCTGAACAGGCGGCGCGGAAAAACCGGAATCGCCGTAAACGGCATACCACGGCTTCGGGCCATCAAGTAGGATGAGAGCGACAGCTCGCAGACGTCGAACTCGCCCTTCTGGAGCATTCTCTCATGGCGATCAACGCCGTGTTTCAACGGCTCCGACTGTCCGACCAGGAGCACGCTCAGATCGACGTCGTCGATCGATACCGAGCCGTCAAAAAAAGGAAAATGGCGGTCATAATGAGAGACCGCCATGGTGAGCTTGAGGTTCGCCACGTTAGGCAGCTCCTTATGCCTTTTTCAAAGGCTGACGCTCCAAGAATCCGTGAACGGAAAGATCGATCAGATTTCCCTCCGGATCCGAGACGCGCATCTCGGCGTAGGGAGTGCCTTCGGGCCGCTTCTTGACCGGTTTGTCCGGCTGCTGCTTTCTCACGCGCGCTATCGTGTCGTCGAGATCGTCGATCTGAACGCCGAAATGATAGAGGCCGTTGGGACTCTGCTGCGCCGAGTTGTCGAGGATGGCGAGCTCAAAGTAGCCGTCGGTGAGATGCACGGTCTTCCCTCTTGAAACACCCGAATGCGAGCCGCGATGGATCTCTTCGAAAGCGAAAACTTCTTTGTAGAAAGCGGCCAACTTTTCCGGATTTTCCGTTCGAATTGCCAGGTGGCGTATCCGCGCCATAGTTCTTCCTCCTGTCCGCAAAGCTCATTTCTGATTATCCTATTTGCGCCGCGTCTGTCCATAGCCGCCCGCGGATAGTTGCGTATCGGCGCACCATCGGCTACTGTTTGCTCGGAATCGAACGCGCCGCATCATGCTCCACTCGCCACGCCGTGTTGCATTAATTTTTGCGACAGCACTTTGTCTCTATTTCATTCTCTTCAACCGGGAAGATGCGAAGCCGCCGCGCGCGGCCGCCGCCCAACCTGCGCCGAAGGCGAACTTGATTCGCGATATCGCTTACACCCAACCATCCGATGCTAAAAACGCCCGGCGCCAAACCCTCGATCTCTATCTCCCGGAGATGGCCGGGCGCATGCCGCCGCCGCTCGTCGTTTTTATCCACGGCGGTTTCTGGACGCTGTCGGACGATGAATATCGCATCGGTCCCGGTTTTGCCGATGCGCTGGTCCCGAGCGGCGTCGCGGTCGCGCTGGTCCGCTACCGCCTCGCGCCGGCCGACCTCCATCCCGCCCAGGCCCAGGACGTGGCCGCGGCGGTTGCGTACCTCATGCAGTCCGCCGATAAATACGGCTACGACGCAGCACGGATCTATCTCGCCGGTCATTCAGCGGGGGCGCATCTCGCGGCGCTCGTCGCGCTTGACCCCGGCTACCTTGGCGCGCATCGCGCGAGTCCCCAAGCGCTGGCCGGCGTGATTGCTTTTAGCGGTATGTACGATCTGCGGCCGAAGCCGGAAACCGCCGAACAGCAGAAGTTGGCGGTGCAGCAGGCCTTCGGAGAGAATTCGGCCAAGCTCACGGCCGCGTCGCCAGTCGTCTACGCGCGCGCCGACGCGCCGCCGTTTCTGATTCTCGGCGCCGAAGACGATTTTCCCGGCTTCCTCGGGGACGGAAAAAGATTTGCCGACGCGCTGCGCGCCGCCGGTCATAAACGGGTCGAACAGCTCGTGCTTCCCGATCGCGACCATTTTTCGCTCATACAGATCATCGACCGCGACCCCCACGTCCGTAATCTTCTGCTGGAGTTTCTCAAGATAGCGCCGCTGTCTTCCGAAATGGCGCTGCTGATGGGCGCCAAACGGCGCTGGCTCACTCCGCCGCTCTCGACTCTTCCTTTTTGGAGCCATGAGAAGCTGATCCAATCTCACCCGGTGGACAGAAGGCTCGTGGAAGAGCTGGCGATTCTTTACAGCACCCTGAGATACGAATTGCTCGAGTGGCCGCTGGAAAACTATTACGCCATGGATCTCTTCGCCTATCTCGATTCGCTGCCGCCGGAAAAAATCGGCCGCGGCGACTATCTCATCGTCACCAATTTTCGCAACGAAAAATTATTCTTCGAGCGGCGCGAGATCGAGCCCTACAAACCTCAGATCGTCGTCGGCCTCGACAGCGAAAAGAATCTTTTCCGCCTCGCCGTTTTCTATCAGGCGCTGAAAGAATACAGTTGGGAAACGGGGCCGCAGCCGCCGCTCATGGCGCGGCCGGTGGGCGCTTTCCTTCACTTTCTGGAGCCGCCGCCTCCCGAATTGATCAGACAAGGCCCGTACTACGGCTTGACGGAAAAGAGCTTTCAATTGGTGCAAGAAAATCCGCTCGCTGCTTTGAAGAATCTGCCGAGAGAAGTGTACGAGGCGATGACCGTCCGCAACGGTTGTGTCTATTGCCACAGCTTTCGCGGCGTAGGCTCCGAGAGCCACCATGTTACGGCGGCCGATAATCGCCGGCACGGCGGCCTCGGGTTGCCGCTGGAGGCGTATCCGGAGAACGTCTGGAAGGAATTTATGTTCAATCAACCGGCGGTGGCTAAAAAGATCGGCGCGTCGCCCAATATCGTGGCCATAGAGGCGCGCCAGGCGCTCTACGATCTGGTCGTCGAGTCGCGCAAAAATGCGCCGAGCAGGTAGCGGTTTAAGGTGCCGGTTTTATTAGCCTGGCGAATCGATTGCACCATCTCAAAGCCTCACAAAGTACGGAAGCACCGAGAGCAATACGCCAATGATCACGAGAAGAACCGTATTCGATACAAAATATGGGAAGACCATCAGACCAATTCCCGATACCAAAGGGACAATTCGGCTTTGTTTTTTTCCGTAAACGAAGTAACCGAGACCAATGGAGCCAAAAATCACTCCCCAGTATAACGATTGACTATCCATAACACGCCTCTCGGCGATTCTCTTATCTCTCGATCAAGTTCACCTCATCTCATCAGGCCAGATATTCTTGATCATGGACCGGGTGAGCCGCTTCGCGTCTTTTCTTGATCTGATTCCGTGCTGATATAAAAGGAAGGGCCAGATCCGGTAAGGATGGTCCATACGGGATCTGATCCGGCCTCTGGCGCCGTCGGTCAGAGGTTTGGGTTGGCTGAACGACATGAGCAAAAGTTGATCGCACGACGCTCTTTCCAGCCGGATTGCCGAGACCGCCGTACCTTCGATCGTCCGCTCCGAGACGACGATGCCATGGCCTTTGAGAAATACGGCGTAGCGATCGCCCATAGCTTCCGCCATCTGCTCAGCCAGCTTGTCGGTGCGGATGCCGGCGCTGTTCGGAAACACCGGCACCCCATCGGCGAACATCCTCGCGTCACGGTTGAACGGTATGAGGCCGGACTCTTGCAGCCCTATGAGAATTCCAAATCTAGGATGGCAGTGAAGAATGCTTCCGACATCGGGACGTTTCCTGTAAATGACGCTGTGGATCGGCGTCTCCAAGGGAATCGGGTCTTTCCCCGCAATTCTGTTGCCGGAAAAATCGACGATGCAAAAGTCCGCGGGATCGGCCAGAATACCGGGGTATCTAGGATTGATGATAAAAGTTTCCGTCCCTGGAATTCTCGCGCTGAGATGTCCCGAGCCGTCCAGGACATGTTCCGCGCTGAGCAGCTTGATCGCGTCTACCAGGCGCTGCTTCAGATCTGCTATCGTTTTGTTTTTGTTCTTGGCCATTATTTCCTCCTCGTCACCGCCCGCCTTGGGGGTCGCTCGAAGGGCCGATGCGTGGGACGCGGAAGTTCAAGCGTTTGTCTCCTATCTCGCGCGTAACACCGTCGTATCGCATCGGCCCGGAGAGAGATTCCCAGGGCGGGCTGACGGTAGATGAGCCTTATGGCCAGCCGGCTAAGTTGCAAAGTCGGGATAGCCGAACGGCGCGATCTTCTTTCTGTATTCGGCGCGCAAAGCCGCTCTATCGCCCTTCCACGCCCGCGGCGTAAAACCATTGAGAAGAAACGGGTGGGCTCCGAGCCGATAGAGCGTGGCATAATCGACGTTGATCAACGCTTTTCGTTCTTCCTCTGTCAGGTCGCGGCCCTGGAGAAACTTCTCCGGATCGGCTTGAAAGGCGCTGAGCGCCTTCTCATCCACGATCACCTGGCGCATCACTTTGTCCACCTGGTAGCGGCTCATGGCAGCACTCGCGCCTCAATATCCCAAGCCATGTACGGAACCGATCCCTTCGATTTCGGGAAGCGCACTCCTGAGGTATCAGGCGCTTTCCCATCAGCCAGTCCCATAAGCAAGACGAAATTGGAGAAACCGGGCGTCACATTGCCCGCCGCCATCATTCGGTCCCAGGTTGCTTCTTCAATAACGGTTTCCGTCTCACCTCTGCCGATGAGATCCATCATCCGCTGATCGAACTCCGGGTCCGAAGACGAACGCCCTTCCTTCGGTCCGCCGATCTCGATCGCGAGATGGCCGCTCGATATCACGCCCACGCGCTTCTCCGAGGGCATCTCGTCGATCATTCTCCGTATCGCCTTGCCGACTTCGTAGAAGCGCTGCGCCGGAGGAATGGGCGGCGCCATCACGTTGGTAAAAATAGGCACGATGGGCAAATCCATCTCCGGCCGGATGAAGTTGAGCGGCACGGTAAAGGCGTGATCCAGCCGGAACTCGTCGGAGAAGGCGAAGTCTACGCCCAATTTAGAGCCCAGCCGAAGCAGGCTCTTCGCCGACCCGACATCGATCTCGGCGCGGTACGGCGCTATGCCGAACGTGCGCACCTCATGAGCAAAGGGACCTTCGGCTCTTGGCGCCTTGCCGATTAGAAACGGCGGCATATTGTCCATGAAGAACTGGTTGAGATGATCGCTCGCGATCACGACCAGCAGATCGGGAGTGAAGCCCGCCATTCTTTTTTTCATCGACTCGTAGTCCTCGGCCGCTTGAACGATCGCCGGCTCGGGGTTGGCCTCGGCTATCAGACCGGGAAAATTCGGGCTGTGCGTGACCCCGATAATCTCTACGAGCTTTGCCATTTTTCCCTTGGCGTCTCTCTCGACTTCGCTCTTCCTTCGTGTACTTCGTGTCCTTCGTGGTTAAAAGTTTTCACCACGAAGAGCACGAAGGTCACGAAGCTCCCGGCGGAAACAGGACCGTGGCCTTGTCCGAATTGAAAATGTAAGACTCGACAAAAAGCTCGAGCGAAGCTTTGCGCCCTTCCATGGCGCCCGCCAGACAGATCCAGTTCAGCATCTCGTGCTGGCCCGAGGAGCGCATTTGATCATGGTCCAAATCGCGCCACTTCCGCAACGCCCCGGACTTCAACTCGGCAAAGCGTTGCCGGTCGACTTCCAC
This sequence comes from Binatia bacterium, assembly GCA_036506735.1. Classification (GTDB taxonomy): domain Bacteria; phylum Desulfobacterota; class Binatia; order UBA9968; family UBA9968; genus JAJPJQ01. The sequence goes on from DASXRG010000123.1 coordinate 23,684, forward strand.
ATCGGGGTAGAGGAAATGATGCTTCGCCGTGAGCGTCCCGTGCGACCAGCTCGACGAGCCGATGAGCACCGCGCGCCACGGGCTTTCTTCGATAATCCGCGCGACCTGTTTCCCCAGGTCGTAGCAACGCCACGGCAGCGGCGACGGCGGCGGCCGGCCTTCGATGGAATCTCCTTTGATCCTGAGGTCGCTGCCGTAACAGTTCACGTGAAAAGGAATGACGGGGTAAGGAAAACCTTTGCGATCGTAGTCCAAATAGAGAAGCGTGCGCGCGAATGCGTGGCTCAGCCCCTCGGCGTGACGCAATCGATAGGACCACGCCACGTCAAACCCGCTTGCGAGCAGTTTCCGCACGAGAGCATTGGCCGCCTCCCGGTGGCCTTTGACTTCGACGATTTTGTCCGCCGGCTCGTTCCAGACGTTCGCGCTCGCGCCGAGGCCGTCGCTTCCTTTGAAGAGCGCGCAGTCCACTTCATCGAGCGCATAGACGCAGAAGGGCGGCACCAAGTCCTCGCGAAAGTTTTCGTACTGGTCATCGCCCCAGATGAGAACGAAATCGGGCTTGAAGGCGTCGAGCGCCGCGCGCGCCGCGCGCACCCCCTCGAGCAGAGCCGCCCGATGGCTGCGCGCGGCCGTGAGTCCTTCATCGCTGCCCCATTCCGCGCGCATCCCGGCGGGCCAGTTCTTCGGATCCTTCATCTCGGCGGGCGTGCGCTCGCTTTTCAGCAGGCGCTTGAGAACATTGGCCATGTTCTCGTCGGTAAACTGAAGGTGCGGCGCATGGGTCATCCCGATGCCGAGAATTTCTCCCATCGGTCTACTCCTTATGATATCGGCTGTGATGTCTCATCTTCCCGATGTCCGCGACTCTCTTCCCCACCCCACGCCTCGCAGCGAAAGGACGTCGCCCGGTCGTAGAGCCTGCGCGTCCGACACTGCAGGTTGGAATTAAGTAGCGACCCATCGCGCAGGCTCGGAGAGCGGGTGGCGCCCTTTCGCTAATCATCGTTGCTCCAAACGGGCAAAAAAATTTTCTTTTTCGATCTCGCGGAGGAGGCCGGCGTCGATGAAATCGGCGGCGCTTTTTCCCTTGAGTTCGGGAACGAGCGTTTTGCTCAAGTAGTCGATATCAGCTTCCAACGCCTCTTCCAAGGGATAAGGCTTCAACGGATTTCCCGGACCCAGATAGTTCTTATGCATGGAGTCCAGCAATCTCGGATCTTCCACTCGGAGATACTTGCGAAAAATCCGAAACGCCAGCTCTTTGTCCCTGCGCCCCATCCAGCTTGCCTCGACAAAAGCCCGCAGAAACGCCTTCACCGCGGCCCGGCGCTCCTTGACGATCTGCCGCGTAGAAGTTAAATCGCTGACCGTCGTGCGCACGCCGAATTCAGCCGGGTCCGCCACGACGTTGATTTTTTGTCCCAGGATTTCCATTTGAACAATGTTGTCCCAGCTTGCCAAGGTGGCGTCGAAGTTTCCTTGGAGCATTCCTTGGATTCTCTTGCTGGATTCCGAAATGCCCGTAGGAAGGATCGCCACGTCGCGCCCCGGAACCAAGCCGAGCTTCGGAAGGAAGCGGTGCAGAAGCGCGTCCGGGCCGCTGCCGGGACGAACGCTGCCGATGGTCTTCCCCTTCAGCTGTTGTATCGATGCAATCGAGGGGTGAGCCACCAGCCGATAGCTCGCCAGCCCGTAGGTTCCGATGACGACGATCGGAGCGCCCCGCGCGGCCGCGATGGCCGCGGCGGAGGCCGGATCGGAACTCAAATGCACGTCGCCGGAAATGAGAGCGCTGATCGACGGGCTGCCGGCCCGGATGTAAATAAGCTTGGCGTCGAGTCCATGTTTTTCAAAGAGACCGGTTTCCTTTGCGATCCAAAGCGGAGCACGCGTTGCAGTGGCCGATGTATAGGCGACGTTGAGGGCTTCAAGCTTCTTCTCCTGCGCCGGTCCCTCGCGCGCAGGAAGCAGCACCAGCAATGTGATTGCAGCATTGAAAGAGATATTTCTCACCACGAAGAGCACGAAGGTCACGAAGGATTCTTGCATCCCTGACTTTAAACTTCGTGTTCTTCGTGTCCTTCGTGGTTGAAATGCGCGGCACGATTTCATCACTGCTCCATCTGTTTTATCAAGCCGTCGATGAAACCTTCGTCGTCGAGCTCTTTTACCCAATGGAGATCCCATAGAGTCAGCGGATTGATTTCGGCGGCGCCGAATTCCGCAGTCGCGATCTCGAAAGTATTGGCGACCGCCGGCGGCGTCGGATAAGGCTTCAACTGGAGTCCCTTGACGATGGAGTCATATTGTCTCTCGAGCTCTGCTCGATCCGAGATCTTCATCCGCCTCATCGGCTCCTGAGCGACGATCTCCAGAGCCTCAGCTCTTCTGAGGATCATCAAACCGACGCCGTGGATCACCGCTTTAATGTAATCGCTCAGAAGATCGGCGTTCTCCCTGGCAAACTTCGAGAGACAGGCCTGGGCGTAATGGGCGACCACGGGAAGGTCGGGAACCGGAAGGACTTTCAAGCCGGCGGCAAGTGCGTCCGGCAAGTAGAGCGGAGACATAAAAGTGGCGACGCATTCGCCGCGCTCGACTTTCTTCCATTGGCCCCACCTACCGACCTCATCGTCATGGACCACAGCGAGCTTCACATCTTTCTCCAGCCCCATCATCCTGAGCCACAGCACGAGCGAATGAGGCCGGCCGGAGGCGCGAACCGCGAGGGTCTTGCCCCTCAAGGCCTCGACGCTTTGCACGTCGGCGGGGACGACCAATTCCAAACCGCGCCCCAGGCTCGGGGCGCAGAACATGACCACCTTCTCGCCGCGCGCGGCCGCTGGGTATAGGTACTCCGTATGCTCGATGATCACGTCGCAAGAATCATTGAACAGCGCCGCTTCATATTCTTTTGTCCCTTTGATGAGAAGGACTTGAACGTCCACGTCGTAGTGGCGCCGCGCCATCTCTTTGACGCAGAAAATGACCGGCGTGCGATCTTCATCTCTGTAGGCGAGCCTTACGATTCGCATGATCGAAAATCGAGCGACACGCAGATCAAATGTCGGCCGGTTCGGCTTTGTTCCGATTCATCATCTGGCCTTTTGTCCGTGCAGCCGGGCGAAAAATCCCTCGCTTTCCAACTCCTTCAAAAGCGCAATATCCATGAAGTCGGAAGCGTTTCTGCCCTTGAGCTCGGTGATGGTCGAGCTCAAGTCTACGATGTCCGCTTGAATGCCGTCCTCTATCGGATAGGGTTTGGGAGGAATGGAGATCAAAAAATAATTCCGGTGCATCGATTCGAGCAGCTTGGGATCTTCGATCCTCATATATTTGCGGTAAGCGCGAAAGGCCACTTCTTTGTCATTTCTTCCCAGCCAGATCGCTTCGCAAAATGCTTTGAGGAAGGCCTTGGCGCGATTACGGTGGTTGGCCAGAAACTGGCGCGTCGTGGAGATGTCGCTGGCGGGAGTCGGAACGCCCAATTCCAGAGGGTCGGCCAGAACGTTCACCTTCAACCCCTTCAACTCGAGCTGCGAGACATTGTCCACGGTGCCGAGCGTCGCTTGGAATTTCCCCTGAAACATGAGCAGCAGCCTGTCGTCGGACCGGCTCAGTCCGGTCGGCAGGATCGTGACGTCTTTTCCCGGCACGAGGCCGAGCTTCAGGAGAAACCGCTGGAGCACGAAGTCGGTCGTCGTCCCGGGCCGAAGCCCGCCGATCACTTTGCCTCTGAGGCCTTCGACGGAGGAGATCGAAGGATGCGCCATGAGCTTGTAGGCGATCGGTCCCAGGGTCGCCACTATCACCACGGGCGCGCCCTTTGCGGCCGCCGCCGCAACGACCGATCCGCCGGTGGCGATGAAATGCACATCGCCGCTGATCAAGGCGCTCACGGAAGGGTAACCCGCGGGAACATACAGAGGCTTGCCGTCCAAGCCATACTTCTCAAAAATGCCCATCTCTTTTGCGACCCACAGAGGTCCCCGGCTGCCCGAGACCGAGGCATAGGAGACGACCAGCGGCTCCAGTTTTTTCTCCTGCGCAAAGACCGACGACGCAGAGATCAAAAAGAGAATAATGCAAAAAGTCATCTCAACACTTCTTCGCCGGCCGTCTCGGCGGCTTCATGGTAAGCGTCGTAGTTGATCCATTGCTTTGCCTGGCTTCGCTTCAGTCTCAGCCAAATCTCGGTCTGCGCCTCTTGGGTCACGGCCCGGCTCATAACCACTCTCTCGCCGACTTTCCCATGATCTTCGTCGACCGCATGAGCGTAAAAAAAGTCCAAGGCCTTTTCGGGCACGTGATACTTATCGTGTAAAACCTCGGCCCAGATCGGAAACACCAGGGCGTTGATCCTTTCGCCCAGGCGAAGGTTGGACGGCAGCCCGCCGATCGTAAGGCGCAATCCCCGGTAGCGCTCTTCGTCGATGATCAACTGCATCAGCGCCGACGGCTCGGAGCTGAGAATCTCCTCGCGCTTCAGTCCGAGCCCCTCTCCCATTCTGACGAAAAGCTCCGGATGAGCCGGGTACTTGCCGCCGCAGATATCCTCTCCCGCTTCTTCGATCAGGACGCCGAGCTGCGCGCGGATCTCCTCCAGCGTTCCGGCATTGGCGACGATATTGGCGTCGTTTCTGAGCGTCTGCATCACCGCGTGGTACTCCTGCTTGATCCAGCCGTGGAGCTCTTTGACCGTCCACTCGCCGCGAAATAATTTTACACAGAAGGGATGATTGATCTTGGTGTGGTGCACCAGGACGGCTTCTTTGGCGAGCTCCAGAAACTTTTCCGGCGGCAAAAACTCCGCGGGCGGCTCCGGAAAACACGGCCGCTTCCAAGGAACCTTGATCGATCTGTAGAGATCGCGTACCCTCTCCATGTCTTCGGCGATGGTTCCCATTGAAATTCTCCTTAAGGTGACGTAACTCTACGCCTCTAACACGTGGTGAAATCACCCGTCAAGAAGCGTCGGACTCAATCGATAAGGAGGTTTAAGATAAGGAGGTTTAAGATGATCTCTGGATTCGTACCGAAGCTCTTCGCTTTGGCCCTGGCATGTGCCTTGATGCCGGCTCTGGCTCGAGGCGCGGAAAAGCCCAAACGGGGCGGCGTTCTGACCCTGGCGATGGGCAAGGATATCACGGCGACCAACCCGCTGGTGCGGACGATCTCGACGGACGAGTCGGTGCGCGATCTCATGTTCGAGTCGCTGCTGGCGGTCGACGAGCGGGGCAATATCCAGCCCAATCTGGCCGAGTCGTGGGAGGTGTCGGGCGGCGGGAAGACGTATGTCTTCAAGCTGCGCAAAGGGGTTAAGTTTCACAACGGCCAGGAGATGACCGCTGAAGACGCGAAGTTCGCCATGGATTACACCATGAATCCCAAAAACGGCGCGCGCGGCTACGAGAGACTCACCGCGGTCGAGCGGGTGGAAGCCGTGGATAAAAACACTTTGAGAGTCGCCTTGAAAAAAGTCAGCGCCGCATTTCTTTACGATCTGAGCGAGATTCAAGCCTTCTCGGTGGTTCCCAAGGGATCGCTTCAAGAGGGAGTCGATAAGCCCGCTCAGTTTCCTCCGGGAACCGGGCCGTTTAAATTCGTCGAATGGCAACCGCAGCAGAGGCTCGTTCTGGAACGGTTCAATGACTATTGGGGGCACAAGGCTTTTTTGGATAGAGTTATTCTCAAGCCGATTGCCAATACCACCGTCCGGATGAACGCCCTTCGCGCCGGGGACATCGATATGATCGAGCGCGCGCCTTACGAGTGGGTGGAACAGATCAAGTCGGGAAAAATCAAGGGACTGACTACGGTCGAGGCGCCTTACGCCGCTTATCATCAGCTTGTTTTCAACGTCGCCATTCCGCCCTTCAACAATAAAAAATTCCGTCAGGCGATCGCCTACGCGCTGGACAAGAAAGAGCTCCTGCAGGCAACCTTCTTCGGTTTTGGCACGATTGCGGACCAGAAGTATCCGCCGGGGCATGCCTGGCACATCAAAGGAGTACCGACGCCGGCGAACGATTTAAACAAGGCGCGGGCGCTCCTATCCGAGTCCGGCTACGATGGAAAACCGGTCGACATCATGATCCGACAGGGCAGTGATTCCGAGACCGCGGCCAGCACCATCCAGGCGCAGCTCAAAAGGATCGGTCTCAACATCAACATCAGGCTCTTTGAGTATTCGGCGCATCGAACGCTCATCCAAAACGGCACATTCACGTTCGATTTCATGGGGAGCGGACTGCATCCCGACCCCTCGTCAACTTACGGTGTGGAGCTGGGCTGTCTACCGGACTTGAAGAACAGGTCGAGCAACTATTCCGGCTGGTGTGACAAGGAAGTGGATGCGCTCTTGAAGAAGGCCGAGGTCGAGCTGGACGTGCAGAAGCGAAGGGACCTGTTCAAGCAGATTTTGACCCGAACGAGCGAAGAGGTTCCGGTGATCCCGGTCACTTTTGTGTCGCGCTTTTTTGCCCTGCGCGATTACGTCAAAGATTTCAGCACGGGCCAGGACGGGGAGTTCCGCGTATATGGAGGCGGGCTCAATTATACCTGGCTGGACAAATAGCTAGCGGGGGATTATTCACCGTTTCTCTTTGCTCGTCTTCCTTCGTGTTCTTCGTGGTGAAATCCGAGAAGGAACGCCCTAGGTCCGTTCGCTCACTCGACCCGCGGTCGCCTGGGTTGCGGATTTTTCTTCCGCACCGTTGGCGGCGGGTCTGGCCGATGAATGGGACTGGCGCGCAATCTTTGAGGCGAGACGGCGCCAGTTAATGACACCCATGTCGCTGGCTGAAAGCGTCTCTCGGCTGCGATCCTGGACTTCGAGCAGCCGCCGGTCCTGAAAAAGGAAGCGGCGGTGCATCGGCCAGAAGTAAGCATGGTACCAAGCCGTGAGCAGCGCTTTGTGGAGGATGTTCTTGGGGTAGGTGACGATGAAGTTGAGATGGCGCGTCAGATTTTCATCCACCGGAACCGGCCAGCCGAGATTGGCCATGCGGACGCCGAAATAAGGGTCGCGCAAATTGAGAACGATGTAACCGGGCATGCGGATATCCGCGCCGGCGGTTCGCGATTCGCTTCTGCGCGAGAGAACCCGCCACCAGAGGCGCCGGGGAAATTTGCCGAGGCCGGGATAGTCTGCTTGCATGCTGCCGCCCACACCCTGGACGTAGATTCCCTTCTTGTCCGGCAACAGCTCCATCTTCATCTTGCCCCACACGGGAAGCTTGTTGAAAAGCACCTCGAGGGAGGTGCGGTGAACGTAAAAGGCGTGGAGCATATCGGGATAATTATCCTCCACGTAACGCCAGTTGCACTTCCATTCCGTGAAGGCACAGAACGTGAAGAGATTCGGTTCTTTCAGCTCGGGCGGCAGGTCTTCTTCCAGAGGCGGCGGATCGCCTTCGCCCATGTAGATCCAGATAAGGTTGAAGCGTTCCTCGGTCGGGTAGCAGCGAGCGCGGACTTTCTTTGGGCCGGCTGCTTCAGGGCCTTCGACAATCGCCCCAATGCATTCGCCTTGCCTATTGAAGGTCCAACCGTGGTAGCCACAGCTCAACGTTCCGGGGAAGAGAACTCGCCCGCGCGACAGCTTGGTGCCGCGATGAGGGCAGCGATCGGCGAGCGCGCTCACCTTTCCTTCGTTGCGAAAGAGGACGATCTCGTCGCCGAGTAGGCGAACCGCGACGGGCGCTCGGCCCACTTGTTGTGAGCCGATGGCCGGATACCAGTAGTTGCGGAAGCCAAGCAGCGGCAAGTCCTGCGCCTCGGTCCCGCTTGGCTCGGCGATTTCCGTTTGGCTTTCCACAGCCGTGTCGACCTTTGAGTAGATTTTTAGTTTTTAACACTCCGTCGGCGCGGCGGTCAAGCTGGGCGTTCGAAGCGCTCGCCGAATCGCTTCCGTGCGCGGCAGAGTCCCTTTACATACGGTTTCAAATGGAGGTAGATTCCTCCGCGAGATCTCTCAATAATTGAAACGAAAGAGGAGGATCAAGCGATGAGCGAATATGAAAATCTGGCGCCGTCGAGGCTGGCAGGAATGTATAACGCCGTCAACCATGAGTTTAAAAGACTTCAGGATGCGCTCGCCAGCAGGCGCGCCGAAGACCGCCACGTGGTCAAAGCCAAAGACTGGGTGTGGAAAACATCGGGAGAAACGATCGGCCTGCAATTCAAGAAAACGCATCAGGTGGCTTATCTCATAGCGCCGGAGCTGGGCTTCAATGTCTACAACTTCCACGCCTTTGTCGTCGAGATCCCGCCGGGCGGTCAGGAGGGAGCGTATCATTCCCATGGCGAAGCGGTGAAATTTTACCTGAAGGGCCGCGGCCGGGAGATTATCGGGGACAAAGTGTATGAAGTACAGGCCGGCGACGCCATGTTTGTCCCGGCCGATGTCTGGCACGGCACGCAGAACCCGTACGACGAGGCCTTTCGGTTTTACGCCGTGGCCTATACCGACATCGGCGTTCCCCTCATGCGTTCGGTGATATTTCGCTCGCGCAAGGACTTGGAAAGCGATGAGAATAAAAAGATCGCCGTTTCCAAGCCGGTCCGGGCGGACTACGAGCGCATGGATCCTTGGGAAATGATCGCCGCGCGGCGCGCTCTCCTCAAGCAATTGGGCCCGCTGGAAGAGGAGATGGAGCGGCGGCGCAAGCAGGATCGCCACCACGTCAAGGCCGCGGAGCTGAACTGGGAGCCTTCCGGGCGCTCGACCGGCATGAAAGAGCGCTCCGGGCGGCGCAACGCCAAGGTGGTATCTCCGGAGATGGGCTTCAACGTCCATAATTTTCAATCCTTCTTCGTCGAGATCGATCCGGGAAAAAGCGAAGGCGCCTACCACAGCCACAGCGAGGCCTTGAAGCTTTACATCAAGGGACGGGGCAGGGAGATTATCGGCGGCAAGGAATATGACGTCGAGGCGGGAGATCTCGTCTTTATCCCCGCCAACACGTGGCACGGCAGCCAGAACCCTTCTACGGACGAGCCGCTGCGCTTTTTTGCCGTGACCCAGGGGCGCAGGACGCCGTTGGCGGTCCAGGTGCCTTTTAAGATACGCGAGGACTTGAGGGATTGAGAAAAAACGATTTTCTTAGCGCTCTTCGTATTGGCGCGGATCGAACACATCTCTCAATCCATCGCCCAAGAGATTGAAGCCGAGGATGACGATCGAAATCGTCAGCCCGGGAAAGAAAGCGGCCCAAGGCTGCAACTGAAGAAAGGGGGTGACTTCCTTCAACATGAGGCCCCAGCTCGCGGTCGGCGGAGGAAACCCTAAACCGAGAAAACTGAGCGACGATTCGGTCAAGATGGCATGGGCAAAATCCAAGGTCAGGCGAACGATCAGGGGACCCATGCAGTTAGGAAGAATCTGGAAGAAGAGGATGCGCGATTCGGACTCGCCGAGCACGCGCGCGGCCTCCACGTAGTTCTTCTCCTTTTGCGATAGAACCACCCCGCGGACAATGCGCGCATAGGAAGGAATCGAATGGAAGCCGATGGCGAGATAGAGAGAGAAGAGGCCGCCGCCCAGCGATGCGACGAGCGCGATAGCCATCAAGCGGCCCGGAAAGGCCAGAATGGCGTCCATCGCGCGCATCAGGCTCACGTCGATCCAACGGCCGAAGTAGCCCGAGACCGCCCCGAGCGGGATGCCGAAGACGGCTCCCAGCAAGACCGCTCCAATGGCCACTTGAAAAGCGGTTCGGGTCCCGAACACGATCCGGCTGAACGTGTCCCGTCCCATGGAATCTGTCCCTAACCAATGGGCGCCGTCCGGACCCTGCAGCCGCGCCGAAATGTTGATCGCGTAGGGATCGTGAGTCGCAATGAGAGGGGCCAAGACGGCCGTAAGAATGGCGACGCCGATAACGACACCCCCTACGGCGGCCAGGCGATTGCGAACGATCACGCGCAAGAAATCCATGTTTCCGAAAATCCCTCCGACAAATCCCATCTTCTCATTCGAGCGTGATCCGCGGGTCCAACCACTTGTAAGCGATGTCGACAACCAGATTGATCATGACGTAGGTGAGCGCGATAATCAGCACGCAGCCTTGCACGACGGGAAAATCGCGCGCGTAGATCGCTTCGATGAGAAGGCTTCCCACTCCCGGCCAGGTAAAAACCGTCTCGATGATCGTCGAGCCTCCGAGGAGCCGCGCGGTGTCGAGGCCGATCACTGTCACGGCGGCAATCAACGAGTTTCTGAATGCGTGCTTCACGATCACCATGCGCGCCGGCAGTCCCTTGGCCCAGGCCGTGCGCACGTAATCCTGTCGCAGCTGCTCCAGCATCTCGGCCCTTACGTAACGAGTGAGTGAAGCCGCCAGCTCGGTTCCCAGAACGATGGCGGGCAGAAAAACGTGCTGCAGGAACCTAAAGGTGTTCTCGAAGGGACTCGTATACCCGATCGACGGCAGCCATCCGAGCTTCACGCTGAAGAGGACGATAAGCATGAGGGCAAGCCAAAAGTTGGGCATCGCCAGCCCCCACATGGCGTAGCCCATCGCCGCGTAGTCGCTCCACGTGTTCTGGCGCGCGGCGGCGATCACGCCGGCGGGAATCGCGATCAGGACAGCGATCAGCAAGGCCGTGATCGCAAGGTAGATCGTCGCCGGATAACGCTCGCGAATGACGTCGATCACCGGCCTTCTCGAGCGCAACGAAATGCCGAAATTCCCGCGAACGGTTTTGTCGAGCCAGTTGAAGTACTGGACGTAGACGGGCCGGTCAAGCCCCAACTGCCGTTGCAGCGCGCGATACTGTTCTTGATTGTAAGTTGCGGCCGGGTCCGCATCGACCCCGAGAATGACCAGAACCGGATCACCCGGTATCAGACGGACGGTGAAATATACGATCAGGCTCACCAGGAAAAGAACCGGGATCAGTTGGAGAACCCGATTGATCACGTAAACGGCGAGCATGATAAGTTCTTCCTTTCGAATAAATACCCGCCACTCCCCTACCATCGGTGCTTTGGGGAATCAAGAACGGAATGTGATCGGTAGACAGCCCGTTGGCGTTATGATTATGCTCGTTCGAGCCGCGTTACCTTGCAGTCCGCGATTCTTTTGGGTATACGGCAACCAACGTTTACCGCCATATGACTCACCAATACGGCACGCTCAAGGAATGGGTCGAGTCGTGTCGCCACACGGGCGACATCATCGAAGTCAGCGGAATTCACTGGGACCGCGAGATGGGCGTGTTGGCCCAGCTTGCACGGCGACAACATCAAGGACCGGCGTTTCTCTTCGATCGCATTCCCGACTACGAAGCCGGCCACCGGGTGCTGGTCAACACTTTAGGATCGACGCGAAGACTGGCTCTGACCTTGCGGCTCGATGAGGCATCCGGCCATCGAGAGCTCTGCGCAAAATGGAAAGCCAAGTGGAATGAATTAAAGTTGGTCCCGCCGCGGCGGGTCAAGGATGGTTCCGTTCTGGAAAACCGGCTTGTAGGGAACGCTGTGGACCTTGGACTTTTTCCCGCGCCTCGGTGGCATGAGCAGGACGGCGGACGCTATCTCGGCACCGGCTGCGTGGTAATCTTGAAAGATCCGGACTCGGGCTGGATCAATTTAGGCACCTACAGGATTCAGCTCCAGGGCAAGCAAGAGGTGACCTGCTTCATCGGCTCGACGCACCACGGCGCCATGATCCGCGAAAAATACGCTCGGCGCGGTGAATCCTGTCCGGTCGCAATCGTGCTCGGCGCGGATCCCCTTCTTCTACTCTGTGCCGGTTCGTTGGGCGTTCCCCAAAACAAAAGCGAATACGAGTACGCGGGCGCCATCCGTGGAGAAGCGATCCCGGTAATCGAAGGAGAGATAACCGGGCTTCCGATTCCCGCCGAAGCCGAGGTCGTCTTGGAAGGCGAATTCGATTTCAGCGAGCGCAGGACCGAAGGACCGTTTGGCGAATTCACCGGTTACTATGCGTCGGGACAGCGCGAGGAGTCGCTTGTCCATGTGAAGGGAATCTTTTACAGCTCGCGGCCGATTCTTTTGGGATCGCCGCCCACTCGTCCGCCCAACGAAAGCACTTTCATCCAATCGATTCTTCTTTCCGGGGCGCTCGAAGAAGAGCTCAAAGGCGCGGGGATTCCGGGTGTCGAAGGCGTCTGGTGCCACGAGGTTGGCGCGGCGCGAATGCTCATCGCGGTCGCTATCAAGCAGCGCTATCCGGGCCATGCCAAACAAGCTCTGGTGGCGGCGTCCAACACTTACACCGGCATTCTGAGCAAGATCGTAATCGTGGTCGACGAAGAGGTCGACGTGAGCGATCTCGAAGAGGTGATGTGGGCGGTCTGCACGAGGATTGATCCGGCGCGCGATGTCGAAGTCTTGCGCCGCTGTCCGAGCAACTATCTCGACCCGGCGGTTCAACCGGGCCAGCCGACGATGACATCAAGATTGCTGATCGACGGCACCAGACCCTACGAGTGGCGCGAACGATTCGCCCCTGTGATCGCGCTGGATAAAGAAGCGGAACTCAAGGTGCGTGAGAAATGGGGTCACATTCTCGCGCTGGACAAATGAGCGAACTCGCTGAACGGAGAGCCGAGATGTTTACAGCTTCACTCAGTTTTCTCTCCGCATGGATTCTGGCCTGCGCCGTAACCGGCCTGGTTTTAGCGGCGGAGACGCCCAAGGCAAACTGGAACGCGGAATGGGACAAGGTCGTTGCGGCGGCCAAAAAAGAAGGGCGCGTGGTCGTGGCGGAGTCCGGCGGCGCGGGAGCCGAGACCCGGCGCCTCTACGTCGACGGATTTCAAAAGCAGTTTCCGGAAATCAGGGTGGATCTTACGGTTTCCGGCGGCGAGGGGAGCATTGCGCCCCGGATCCTCACAGAGAGAAAGGCGGGCAGGTTCGAATGGGACGTGTTGACCGGCGGCACCACGACGCCGATCGAATATTTGCTGCCCGCCGGCGTGCTCGACCCGATTCGCCCCGCGCTGATGCTCCCGGAAGTGACCGATCCAAGCAAGTGGTTTGGCGGGCAGATCGACTTCGCCGACAAAGCCGGCAACTACGTCCTCGTCTTTGGCGGCTACGTAAAGCCCCCGTTCGCTTTTAATTCAAAACTGGTCAGCAAAAAAGACATCGATTCCTACTGGGACCTGCTCGAGCCGCGGTGGAAAGGAAAAACCGTCTTGCACGACCCGCGGCGTCCGGGTTCCGGCCTGGCTGCCGTGACCTTCTGGTACGGCTGGGGCGAAAAAGGGAAGGAGTTCATCCGCCGCTATTTGACGGAGCAGGACGTGAAGCTCACGGGAAATTATCGCCAACAGTTGGAATGGTTGGCGCGCGGGGACTATGTGATCGGAATCGGACACAACAACTCGGTCATGCAGGAACTGCTGAGTAAAGGATTGCCACTCGCGCAGTTCACCGCCGACGATATCAAGGAAGCCAACTACGTGACGGCCGCGATCGCCAGCGTGAGTCTCGTCAACCGCGCCCCGCGTCCAAACGCGGCCAGAGTTTTCATCAACTGGCTGCTCACCAAGGAAACGCTAAGCGCGTGGAGTAAAGTGACGGGATTTTGGACCCGGCGGATGGATGTGTCCCACGACCATCTCGATCAGGGTTTGATCCCCAAGATAGGAAAGATGTCGAGTTACCAGCTGAACTACAAAGAAGAATGGGTGGAGAAGCGCGAGGAAATCGGCAAGTTTTTAAATCGATTGATCAAGCAGTAACCTTCCATGCGCTGACTAATCGTGGAAAAGAGCGCGTTTCTCGAAGCAACCGTTTTCTCTCAGTGGCGCTTAAACCTCCAGGCCCTCCTTCTTACCTTTCTTCTGGGTTTCGTCTGTCTCCTGGTTCTGACGCCTCTCATCTGGACCCTGTTAAACAGTTTTCTCGTATCCAAGCCCTGGGAGCCCGCCGTTTATGGTCTCCACGGCTGGCGCGTCGCCTTTTCCAGCCCCGGCATCCAGGCCGCGGTCTACAATAGTTTTTCATTGGCGATCGTGAGACAGGCGATCGCGCTGGTCGCGGGAGTTTTTCTCGCCTGGCTGCTGGCGCGAACCGATATGCCGATGAAGCGGTGGCTGGAATTTATGTTCTGGTTTTCTTTCTTCATCCCCGCGCTCCCCGTAACGCTCGGATGGATCTTGGCGCTCGATCCCAAGACGGGAGTCGTGAACACCTGGCTCAAAAGTCTCTCCTTGATTGATGGGCCGTTATTCAACATCTACTCGTTCTGGGGGATCGTCTGGGCTCATCTGACCGCGGGCTCACTCGGCGTCAAAGTGATGTTCTTGACTCCCGCCTTCCGCAACCTGGACGCCGTTTTCGAAGAGGCTTCGCGCGTCGCCGGCGCGGGGACGATGACGACTCTGTGGCGCATTATTTTTCCCGTGATGCTGCCGAGCATCATGGCGACGACGACCTTGGGGTTGATTCGTTCCTTGGAGACTTTCGAGATCGAGCTGATTCTCGGCGTTCCGGTGGGCATCGACGTCTATTCGACCAAGATCCACGATATGATCGCGCTCGATCCCGCGTCCGGTCTGGGGCCGGCCGCCGCGCTCAGCACTTTTTTTCTCGTCCTTTTGCTCTTGCTGGTCTTATGCCAGCGGATTCTCATTGCGCGGAGAATGTACGCGACCGTCACGGGCCGTTTCTCCAGCCGGCCGACCTCCTTGGGACGTTGGAGATATCCGGCGTTCGTCCTGGTCATGCTGGTGGTGCTGACGATAACCGTCGTTCCGCTCGGATTTCTCCTCATGGGCACCTTCATGAGCGTCTTTGGCTTCATGAATATTCCGCAGCCTTGGACGCTCGAGCACTGGCGTGAAGTGCTGCGCGACCCGATCTTTTTTCGCTCGGTCCTGAACACGTTGCGGGTGGCCTTCGGGGCCGCGCTCGGCGGCGTGATTATCTATCCGCTGATCGCATACTTTATTGTCAAAAGCCGATTTTCTGGTAAAGCTGTTCTTGACTTCGTCTCGTGGCTTCCGTGGGCGGTGCCAGGGATCCTGCTCGGGGTCGGTCTTTTGTGGACCTTTCTCAACACGCCGGGGTTGAACGCTCTTTACGGAACGGTGTATTTGATGATCATCGCCATCGTCATCAAGAGCATGCCGGTCGGGGTTCAGTTGACCAAGAGCGTCATGATTCAACTGGGAAATGAATTGGAGGAGGCATCGAGCACGTGCGGCGCGTCGTGGATGCAAACTTACCGGCGCATTCTTTTCCCTCTGCTGTCGCCCATGCTGCTGGTCGCCGGGCTGTTGGTTTTCAATTCCGCCGCGCGGGATATCAGCACCGTCGTGCTTCTGGGGACGGCGGATTCCAAAACGCTCTCTTTGCTCATGTTGGAATGGGCGATGGGGACGGGCGCGATCGAAAAGGCAACGGTGATCGGAGTGATCGTCGTCCTGATTGTCGCGCTGACTTCCATCGTCGCGCGGAGGCTGGAAACGAAGGCCGCGATAAAATCCTGATTAGATATTAGATAAAGGAGAGGAGCCATGGATATAGAGCAAGAGCGGGAAAGAGTGAGACAGATGTACCGGGCGATCAAGACGCCTTGGCAATATCCGCAGTTTCCCGACCCGCCGAAGGAGTTTCTGCCGCCGAGAGAGTTCGTGGATCTGGTGAAGGAGGTCGTGCTGGTCCATCACACCAAGATCAACCACCCGTTCTGCGTCAAGTTGTTCAACGGGCAATGGTCGGTCAAGCAGTTGCATGCCTGGGTCAAGCAGGAGTATCACGGGGTGATGCAGACGCTTAGAAACGACGCGAATATCGTCGCCAACGCCGGCACTCTGGAAGAGATCCGAAAACAGCTTACGGTACTCATCGAGGAGGCGGGCGAGGATCTGTGTGGCGGAAAGTATCCGGCTCATCCCGAGCTTTTCATCAGGTTTGCCGAGGGGCTCGGTTTGACGCGGCAGGAAGTCATGAAATCGGAGCCGTCGGCTCTCATGCAATTGATCATCAACGACGAGCGCTACCGAGGTTTGCGGCTTACGATCGGCGGGCTCCCGACCAATCTTCGCTTGGGAGAAAGGATCAACGCGCTGGTCTTTCCGATCTGGGCCGAGGTGCTAAAGGATAAATACGGTGTGAGTCATGAGGCATTGACGTTTTTTTACGCGCACGCCGTGGACGTCGACCATGGAAAGGTCGGAGAGGACATAGTCCTTTCCAGGGCGGGGACCTTTGAGGCGCAGCGGGAGATGTGGATTCACTTGAAGCGGGGCCAGGCGCGGCAGTGGGTCAATTTCGACGCTTACTATCAAGCCGCGATGCAGGTGTAATACCCCCTCTCTTTCTCCCC
>DASXRG010000124.1:0-54323 GCA_036506735.1 Binatia bacterium
CGTCGATGAACGACTCGGGATTGGCGCTCTTGGCTTTCGGATTCTGCGCCGCGATCTGATCGAGGACGAAGCGCATTCCGCCGATCGTCGGATACGGAACGCGGGAAAACCGCGGCGCGTAAAAATTCACTGTGGCCGAAAGGATCTCCGGGTCTTTGATGCCAGTGTATTTTGCGGTCACTTTGATCGCCAGCTCGTGGTTATTGACGTAAAGCGCGATCGCCTCCGTGTACGCGCGCACGAAGCGCCGCACCGTGTCGGGATGGTCTTTTACGAACGCTTTCTTCGTCGCGACGGTGATGAACGGAAACTCCAATCCCATGCTCGCCACGTTGGCGATCTCCTTGTACCCGAGCTTGGTCGCGTGGAGGGTGAACGGGTCCGCCAGTGCGCCGGCGGCGATCCGGCCCGAGGCGATCCCGCCCATGATGCCTGGATAGTCTTCGAGCTGAACGAACGCGACGTCTTTGTCCGGCTGGAGGCCGAACTTTCTCAACGCGAAGCGCGCCGAGATATCCGTATTGGAGCCGTAGCGCGTCACGCCGATCGCCTTGCCCTTGAGATCTTCCATCTTCGCCACGGTGCCCATGATGACGATCGGCGTCGTATTGAATGCCACGGCCAGGATGACTACATCGGCGCCGGCCACCCCCGCCGCAAGCGCCGCCGGGCCGCCCATCTGCGCCATCTGGATCTCGCCCGCCACCAGCGCCTGCGCGTGCGTGGTGCCGCTACGGATGAACGCGGCGTCAACTTTGAGACCGTTTTTCTCGAAGAGTCCGGCTTCGCGGCCGATCCAGAGCACGGCATGCGGCCCGGAGAGCGCGCTGTAGCCGGAGGCGATATGGGTGGGAGCTTGGGCGAATGCGACGGCGGAAGACAGCAGCAACGCGCACAGTATGGCTAGCAACCGGGCCACGAGATTCGCTCCTGCGGCTTGATTTGAATCACGACCGCAAGTATAGGCGTAAGCGTGATGGGAAGTAAATAGAGCCCGCGGAGCGGAAAAGGAGGAAATATGCAGGCCAAAACGTTGAGAACGTTTGCGATCAACGCGAAAGATTTGACTCGGGCGGAAAAATTTTACACCCAACTCCTGGGCGGCGAAGTCGTCAGGCGAATCGATCCGAACGAAGAGCAATTGAAGCGCGGCCGGGTCAAAGAGGTCGACGTGCAGCTGGGAAATTTTCAGGTCCACATCTTCGATGCTTCCACGGCCCCGCGTCCGGGCGTGCCGCATCACACGATCATGGTTCCGTGGAAGGAAAAAGAAAAATCCTTGCAGGAGCTGGCGCAGGCGGGAACCCAAGTGGAAAATGTCCGCGACCACGCGGACGGGAAAAGTTATTCCGTTTACGTCAAAGATCCCGACGGAAATCTTTGGGAGCTTTGGGCGGCCGCTTGATAGATCAGAAGTCGCTCGCCTTCCACTCGGGCGTGTGCGCGACCCGGATGATCACCTGGCTCACCATGACGCTGTTGGGAACGATGATCTCTTGGTTCTCGGCGTTTCTCAGAACGGTATAACCGAGCGAGAGCGAATAGACGGTCCCGGTCTCCATCCCCTTAGGCGTGTTCAGCTGCACCTTGTCCCCTAGGTGAAACGGACGGTAAAGGAGCAGTGAAAAGCCAGCGATCAGATTGCTCAGCGTGTTCTGCGCAGCCAGCCCGACCACGATGGACACGACGCTGACCCCCGCGAGCAGCGCGGTGCCCACCGCGCGCAGCGCGGGAATCAGATGGGCGTACAAGATAAGCGCAAAAATGAAAACCAGGACCTGCAGAAACTGGGAGACGAAGTTGACCGCCGTGACGTCGGAGAAATGTTTCGCGCTGCGCCGCGCGAATACCCGCGCTATCCGGCCGAAGACCAGAGCCGCCGTGAGGAAGATCACGGCATAAAACAACCCGCCCGGCAGAGTCTTTGGATCGAGCAGGTTATCGAGGATTTCGTTGAGCAAAGGAATCACCGTCCCGACGTAAGTTTTTTACCGCCCGCAAAATTCCACCGGCTCTCAAAGCAACCTATCCTATAGAGGTAAGACCGCAACCGAGCCGGGTCATGCCTTCGCCAGGGTCCAAACCCCGATGGCGATGAAGCCGACACCGGCCGCGTAGCGGAGGTATTTTTCGCTCACGTGTTGAGAAACCACGCCGCCCGCCAGCACTCCGATCGCCGACGTTAAAATCAACGCGAGCGCCGCGCCGATGAAGACCGTCAGTTTATTGACTTCACGGTCCGAGGCGAAGAGCAAGGTCGCGAGCTGCGTTTTGTCTCCCAGCTCGGCGACAAAGACCGTGGTAAAAACGGTGAGAAGCGTTTTTATGTCCATATGAGATCCTTGCGTTACAATTGGGGCATGAATGCCGGTGTGCGATCCGTTTGATCGCGATGGGTCGCTCGCTCAGGGTACAATCAGTTGACTAACGGGACGGAGAATATTTCTATTTTCCATCGACCACCCGCTGAAGACATACTGAAATATTTCCGAATATCCGCGATCCATATTGAGCTTGTAGTAGTCGCCGCTCGCGTACGGCGTATAGGCATGAATCAAATACACGATGATAAAGATCGAATCCACCGCGAGAAGCATCAGGAGAAAGGTCAACTCATTTTGGTCTTTCAGAATCTTCATTCGCAACCCCTCCGCTCGCGAATAACCGGGCGACCATAGGAACCCTTAGTTAGAAGACCCGTGGCGAGTGGGTCTGTGTCTGTTCGGATCCAGTCATGATAGGAGCGAAATTCTATTGCGATTCCGATAGCCGCGCAAGAAGAATTTATTGGGTTAAGCCGGACTTTATCTTGTTCAATCACTGATTTATCGCCAGAGGAGAGCGGACAAATGCAGCCGCTATCCCACCCTCTTGACACCACATAGCCAATACATTAGCCTTGGGACTACATTCGCTGGACACCTTATCCAGAGTGGCGGAGGGATTGGCCCGCAGATGCCACAGCAACCGGTTTCGTCGAAGACGAAACGCTGGTGCTAAGTCCAGCCCCCGGAAACGGGGGAGAGATAAGGTGAGGGTAAAACCTCTTCTTATCTTATGAGAAGAGGTTTTTTTTTGCCATGAGACTGCTGAAAAACGCGGCGCAGAGCAAATGACCATTCGTCTGACACCGGAAGAGATCGAGCGCTACAGCCGGCAGATCATGATTCCCGATCTCGGCGGCAAGGGGCAGATTCGCCTGCGGCAAGGAAAAGTTCTCGTTATCGGCGCCGGCGGTTTGGGATGTCCGGCCGCGTTTTACCTCGCCGCGGCCGGAATCGGCACGCTTGGCCTTGTGGACGGCGATCGCGTGGAGCTGTCCAACCTGCAGCGGCAGATTCTTCACGCGACCTCCGACATCGGCCACGAAAAGGTGGACTCGGCCAAAGAAAAGTTAAGCCGGCTCAACCCCGAGGTAAAAATTCAAACTTATCCGGTGCGGCTCGACGCGGACAACGCGGCGGAAATTCTTGCCCCGTATGATTTCATCGTCGACGGCAGCGACAACTTCGCGACCAAGTTTTTAGTCAACGACTGCGCGGTCGATCTCGGCAAACCTTTTTCTCACGCCGGCATCGTCCGCTTGCAAGGCCAGACGATGACCGTCGTTCCCCATAAGAGCGCCTGCTACCGCTGCGTTTTCCAGGAGCCGCCGGCGCCGGGAGAAATCGTGAATTGTCAGCAGGCGGGAATTTTAGGCGCGGTCGCCGGGACCATCGGCTCGATCCAGGCGACCGAGGCGATCAAATATCTCGCCGGCATGGAAGACGACTTACTCGTCGATCGGTTACTGAGTTACGACGCCAAGACGACCCGATTCCGCGACATCGAAGTGCGGAGAAATCCCGCGTGCGGCGCGTGCGGCGAAAAAGCAGAGAGGAGAAGCGATGAGCTACGTCAAAGGACTGAAATGTAGGGAGTGCGGCCAGGATTACCCCAAGCAACCGCTCCACGTATGCGAGACCTGCTTCGGCCCGCTGGAAGTCGTGTACGACTACGCCGGCATCAAAAAAGCGCTGAGCCGGGAGAAGATCGCGTCGCGGCCAAAAAATCTCTGGCGCTATCGCGAGCTGCTGCCGATCGACGGCGAGCCGCAGGCGGGCCTCTATTCAGGCTTCACGCCGCTGGTCCGCGCGCGCCGACTGGGCGACGTCCTCGGCGTCAAAGAGCTTTACATCAAAGACGACTCGGTCAACCATCCGACTTTTTCCTACAAGGACCGCGTCGTCTCCGTGGCCATTTCCAAAGCGATCGAATTCGGCTTCGACACCGTCTCCTGCGCCTCCACCGGCAATCTCGCCAATTCCGTCGCCGCCCACGCGGCCAAGGCCGGCCTCACCTGCTACGTCTTTATTCCCGACGGCCTGGAGCAGGGAAAAATCATCGGCTCGGCGATCTATGGCCCGCGCACGATCGCGATCCAGGGCAACTACGACGACGTCAACCGGCTGTGCAGCGAGATCGCCGACAAGTACGGCTGGGCCTTCGTCAACGTGAATCTCAGACCTTACTATGCGGAAGGCGCGAAGACTCACGGCTTCGAGGTGGCGGAGCAGCTTGGCTGGAAGCTGCCGAAGCATATCGTCGTCGCCTCGGCCGGAGGGACGATCCTGCCCAAGATCGCCAAGGCGTTTCACGAATTGAAGCAGGTAGGCTTGATCGAAGACGACGCGTGCAAAATTTACGCGGCACAGGCGACCGGCTGCGCGCCGATGATCCAGGCGCTCAAGAAAGGCACGGACTTGATCAGCCCGGTGAAGCCCAATACGATCGCGAGCTCGATCGCGATCGGAAATCCGGCCGATGGCTATTACGTGCTGCAAGCCGTGCGCGAATCGGGCGGCTGGGGCGAAAGCGTCACCGACGAGGAGATCATCGACGGGATCAAGCTCCTGGCCCGCACCGAAGGGATTTTCACCGAGCCCGCGGGCGGCACCGAGGTGGCGGTCGCGCAGAAATTAATTCAGCAAGGAAAAATCCCGCGCGATGAATCGATCGTCATCAGCATCACCGGCAATGGCTACAAGACGCTCGAAGTCGTGGCCGGGAGCGTGGAAAAGCCGTTCAAGATCAACTCCAGTCTGGAGAACTTCGACGAGCTTTATTCGCAGCTCACCCAGCCGGCTCCGGGCAAGATTGCTGCGGGAGAAGGATAATTTCGCGACGCAAGAACTAGTTGATCGTAATTGTATAAGTCCTCTGCGCCGTGCCGCCGAGCGCGTCTACCACTCGAAACGTCACGCCAAACACCCCAGCTCCGGCGGGTGTGCCCGTGATCGCTCCCGTCGAAGGATTTAGGCTCAAACCCGCAGGCAAACTTCCCGCCGCCACCGACCAGTTATAAGACGGCTTCCCGCCCGTCGCCGTGAGAGCGTCGCTATAAGCTTGTCCCGCCGGCCCCTTCGGCAATTTTTTCGTCTTGATGGCCACCGGGCCCAAAATCTTGATCGTAAATGACTTGCTGACGACCGAGCCGAGGCTATCGGTAACCCGTACGGTAAAACTTTTAATCTTCTTGCCGCTGGCTTTACCTGGATTTCCGCTGATGATTCCATTCGAGTTCACGCTGAGGCCGAGCGGAAGCGAGCCCACTACGACGACAACATTATAAGGCGGCGCGCCGCCGGTGATCAGCAAGTTGCCGTTATAGACGACGTGCAGTTCTCCATCCGGCAAACTAGCGGCGCCGATCACGAGCGGCGGGGGCGTATAAACGGCCGTCACAGTCTGGTCCATATTCATCGTCACGTTGCAGGTGACGATCCCGGTCGCGCTGTTGCAGCCGATCCAATGACTGAAACCATTGCCGCCGGCGGTTGACGGCGCAATCAATGTCACCGCCGTACTGTGATCGTAGGTCCGCGTGAACGGGGTGGCGCCGCTGCTTTCGCTGTTATTGTCGTCGGGACTAACCGTGATCGATACGCCGCTGTTGGGACTGGAGGAGTTAACCGTCAGCGTGTGCGGAGCAACTACCGGCGCTGTGCACGATGCAAAATTAAACGAGCCGATGCGTGTCTGCCAATTGCCGCTCGTGCCGTTCTCCTGGCTGCTGTAATATTGGTTGGTGTACCAGAAGGTGCAATCGTCGACCGGGTCGACGCTCATCGCGCTGTAATCGCCCCATCGGTCGCAGGGGTCGCCGCCGCAAGTGTTGGTCTGCGAGCCGGCGCCCGCGACGAGTTGAACTTCCGACTGCGGCAGCGTGTTCAGCGGATCGCTCGCGAGCCGCCCCGAGTAGGCGATGCTCGGGAAGTTCGGCGCGACGCCGTTCGACGTGCTGTAGCCGAGCGCCATGTTGCCTTGATTATCTACAGCCAAGCTGCCCATCCAGCGGTGCAGCGTGGTATCGGGCGCGTAGATTTGCTGCTGCACCGGCGTGGTGTCGACCGTGGCGCCCGTGACGTCGATCTCCGCCCACTGGGGCCTAACAGTGCTGCCGATATTCTGCACGGTGTGAACGACCCACAACGATTCGGAGCTGCCTACTTTGCGATATTGCACCTTTTGCATCAGCCGGTCGCCAATCGCATCGAGCAGGTTGGTTGTATTCGGCTGCGGGACTTCGACCCCTGGAAAACCGGTATAACTCGTCTGGCTGACATTGGTCGCCGCGCCGAGCGTGCCGCCGCCGCCGCAATTCGCGCCGGCCGTGAACTTTCTCACCTCGAAGCTAAATAGGGTTGTCGATTCCGAGACGAAATAGTTCGGCGTGCCGGGCGCCGGCAACTGGCCGGGTAAAACGCCGCGCAAGTTGCTGGGGATCATGGTGAAGGGACTTGGAGCGTTGATGAAATTCATGATGAAGCCCAGCGCGAATGTTAGCGGTCCGCCGCTATACAGATCGCTGCGGCTGAACGAGGCGAATATCGTTCCGATGAAGTTGTCGCCGGGTTCGTGAAATCCATTCGCCGCCATGTAGAGGCAATCCGTCCAAATCCCGAACTTTGGATAATCGTTGAGCGCGCCGACTGGAGGAAGTCCGGTGCCGCCCGGATCCATACGCACGGGATAGAGCCACCAGCCGCCCGCGACCGGATCGCTCGTCTTCGAGGCCGCGATGCACTGGTAGAACGGCGACACCGGATCGTTTCCGCTGAAGGCGAACGCGATGTGAGTGAGAATCCAGCGGTCGGCGAGCGGGTCGTAAAGGACGATCGGGTCGCCCAGGCTGTCGCCGTTGCAGGGGTTCGCTCCGCCCGTGCTCCATAGTTGATTCTCGGTGAACGACGCGAGCAATGTGCCGGTCTTGTCGTAGATGGCGTAGGCATCGTTGACGGCGAGGATGTAGTGACTGAGCCCGACATCCCCGTTCGGGTCGGGCGGCCACCCGGCGCCGCATTGTCCACCGTCACAAGTATCCGCGAAGCTCAGACCGGCAAAATTCTGAATCGCGGAGGGCATGGGCGCCAGCGGAATGGAAACCTCGGCGGATTGTAATTTCGCGACCGGTGCTTTCGACTTCATCGAAGGGGGCCCAGGCAACAGGCGACGGTGCGGCCGCAGCCGCTGGTGGTCGAGTGGGACTTGCCGTAGCTCGCGCACGTCGCCGTCGAATTCAAAAGGCACGATCCGGTTCGTTTCGTAGGCGGTCGAGACGTCGTTAGCGGCGGCGGCGACGGCATCGACTTTCGGCGCCCTCTGAGCGGACCGGGACGCCGCTTGGCCCCAAGCGATGCACGGCAAACAAAGAATAATAATGAAAAGAATAACGACGGAAGGGTTTAATCGCTTAGTCGATTTCACTTCCACGTTTTCATCTTCGACGAGAGCATGGTCAACCATTGACAGCCATGGACACTGTGGACCGGCAATGTTCCCGATCGGCTCGCGTCATAGTACGCTCTCAACGCTTCCAGGTAAAGGCAATAGTCCGCCTTGAAAGGTTCAGCAGGAAGATTTATAACGAGTTGAATTGTTTTTCGGCGAAGCAATCAAAATTCGGATGAGGGAGGTCGGTTTATGAGCGTCCGTGTCCGCGTGCCCACCCCGCTGCGCAAATTCACCAACGGGGCCGACGAAGTAGCCGCTCAGGGCCCGAACGTGCGGGCCTTGGTGGATGATCTGGAGCAAAAATATCCCGGGATCAAAGAAAGGATCTGCGACGAGACCGGAAAGGTCCGCCGGTTCGTGAACGTTTACGTCAACGGGGACGATATCCGTTTTCTGCAGAACCTGGAAACTTCCCTCAAGGAAGGCGACAACATTTCGATCGTGCCCGCCATTGCGGGAGGATGAAAACTTTCCTGCGACTTTTTTTATGGCCAAAACGATCGCCGCACGATGGGTCGCCGCCGAAAGGCCCAGAGAGCCGAAAAAAATAGAATCGGTTCTGGACCTGATCGGCGACACTCCGCTTCTGGAAATCCGCAGGATCGCCGAGAACATCTCCCCCGCGGTACGGATCTTCGCCAAACTGGAGGGACTGAATCCCGGCGGCTCGGTCAAAGACCGGCCCGCCTTGAAGATGATTCAGGAAGGGATCAAAGCCGGAAAACTCCGCGCCGGAAAAACGATCATCGATTCCACTTCCGGCAACACCGGAATCGCCTTGGCGATGATCGGCCGCGTCCTCGGCTACCCGGTCGAGCTGGTGATGCCGTCCAACGTCAGCGCCGAACGCAAACGAATCATCCAGGCCTATGGCGCCAAAGTCACGTACAGCGATCCGCTCGAAGGCTCCGACGGCGCGATCCGCCTCTGCCGCAAGATCCTGGAGCAGGATCGGGAAAAGTATTTCAAGCCCGATCAATATTTTAATCCGATGAACTCGCAAGCGCACTACGAAACCACCGGGCCGGAGATCTACCGCCAGACCGATGGGACGATCACGCACTTCATCGCCGGCATCGGCACGAGCGGAACCATCATGGGGACGGGGCGCTATCTGAAGGAAAAAAATCCCAAGATCCGGGTGATCGCGGTCGAGCCCGACGACGCGCTGCACGGCCTGGAAGGCTTGAAGCATATGGCGACTTCGATCGTTCCGGGAATCTATCACGAAGAAGAGTTGGACGAGAAAATTCCGGCCTCGACCGAAGACGCCTATGCCATGGTCTATCGGCTGAGTCAGGAAGAAGGCGTCCTGGTCGGGCAATCTTCCGGCGCCGCGATGCACGCGACGCTGCAAATCGCTCGCAAGCTGAGATCCGGCGTGCTGGTAACGGTCTTCCCCGACTTCGGCGACAAATATCTGACGACCAATTTGTGGGTTGGCTGGCGCGATCGAATGGCGGTCGGAAACCTGAAGTTCTCTATTTGAACCGAAGCAAATGAAAGGCAAAAAGGAAAAAGTCTGCGAGCGAGTTTATCTCACCTTTTCCAAGCAGCTCGTTAAAGAACCGCTCGTTTGCCTGCTGGCGAAAAAATTCGACATCACCTTCAACATCCGGGGCTCCACGGTGACGCCCGAGATGGGGCTCGTGGCCCTGGAGATCGATGGCGACCGCGCCGAAGTGGATAAGGGCATCAAGTGGCTCAGAGACAAGGGCGTGATCGTCGAGCCCATCGAGAAAAACGTCATCGAATAAGCAGGGCGCGAGAAATTTTTTTATAACTCCTCGAGCGAAGAAAGAAACTAGTAGAAGTTTATTGGCCTGCCGTCATGGCGGAAATGGAGAGGATGAGTACCCCGCCTTCGTGCGCGGGGCCGCCGAGGAGAAAGTTGCCCTTATTGGGAAACCGCACGGTCGTATCGACGATCGGCTTCTCGCCCTCCAGCAGGCGCACTTTGAGTGAGATTCTGTTGTTGCGCAACTCCTGCGGCACAACCACGAGCGAGCGTCCGCCGGGAATTTCAAAGACCGTGTTCGCCTGCCACGACGATTTTTTTGATTCTTCCCGGATCAAACGATAGCAGCGATACTTGATGACCTCGAGCTGCGGCTTCATTTTAGAAAGCTGGGAATCGAGGCAGTCCGCCTGGTTGGTGGCCAGAATGGTGCCGATCTTCAGCTGCAGCGCCGGCGGTTCGTCCTTCTCGGCGGCGCCGAGAGGCACCGACATAAGCGCCAGCCAAAGGCTAAAAAGCAGATTCGGCTGCAGCAGGCGTCGTGGCGGAGTCATCTTCGCTTTCCTGATTGTCGAACACCCAGATCACGGCTGTTTTGGTCTTGGCCTCGCGCAGCAACGCCACGTTGTAGCCGTGGCCGTCGATCGACTCGACTGCCGCCTGATTGGTCGAATTGAAAGGCCAATCCCAAGACGAAAAAACTCCGAACCAGATGACCAGCGCCGCGACCGGAATCGCCCAAGCCAGGCGCGGCAGAGTCAGAAAATCGCGCGCCCAATCGAGCCCACGCGCGCGCCACGATTTTTCCTCGGCGATCCGCCGGCGCACACCCGCCCAAAACGGCTCGAAGGCGATCTGAGACGCCTCGGTTTCCAGAACGTTCTTGAGCGAAGATTCAAGCTTTTCGAGCCGCGCCTTTTCGCCGAGACATGACGCGCAGCCCTGCACGTGGAGTTGGATCTCGGCGGCCTCGGCCGCGGCCAGTTCTCCATCGAGCCATGCGCCCAGCGAGCTTTTGATCTCTTCATGGCTTCTCATAAATCGGAACCCAGTTTCTCTTGCAGTTTCTTGCGCGCGTAATGGAGGCGGCTCATGATCGTGCCCTCGGAGCAGCCCATGATGCGTCCGATTTCTTTGTACGATAGCCCCTCGACGGCCCTCATCACAATGACGGCTTTGTGATCCGGTGTCAATTCAGCGATCGCGCCGATGAGCTTCTCTCCCAGCCGCCGATCGGAAACTTCCCGGTAAGGATCGCTCCCCAAAGTCTCCGTTTCCACGACCACGTCGTCCATGTTTTCCTTCAGATCCACCGAGCCGCGCTTTTGCCGCCGCTGAAAATCGATCGCGAGGTTGACGGCGATCCGGTAGAGCCAGGTGTAAAAATTCGACCCTCCCTTGAAGCGCTTGATATTTTTAAACGCACGATAAAATGTCTCCTGCGCCACGTCCATGGCGTCGTCGCGGTGATGCACCATCCCGAGGATTACCATGAATACGCGGCGATAATATTTTGCTGCGAGTTCCTCGTAAGCGGCGACCTCCCCTTGCTGACATTTGCGGATGAGGTCCCACTCGCTTGTCTCCACAGCAAGCCTTATTTCTTTTGACGTTGCGGGCCGCGCTTTATTCAAGGGTTGCGCTATCTCTTCTTAAAGGTTGAAATTTTCTCTAATTACCATAAAATCAGACTAAGTCCACTCAGAACCCGCCGGCCGCGTCGGCGCGTAAGGACATCATGCTGGTTCAGTGCCCCACTTGCCATACGACCTATCGCGTTTCTGAAAATCTCGTTACCAAGCCGAAACCTACTTTTCGCTGTTCGCGGTGCAAAAATATTTTCGCGCTCGGATCGCGCCCCGGATCGACATCCCCCGGGCCGCGAGAAGAAGCCGGAGAGTTGAGCTTCTCGTTCCCTGCGCCCGCGGCGACTGAAACAATCGCCGCCGGCCCGGGCGCTTCCATAGGCGGCAATGGGCCGGCGCCGTTCGCCGAACAAAAAGAATCGCCGTTCAGGTCGCGGCGGCGCGAAGACGACTGGTCGATGGCTGCCCCGAATACCGGCGGCGAAGAGACTTTCCCGATGAAAAGCGACCAACCGTTCGCCGAACTCGATAGACCGATCGAGCGGTCTTTCGAGTTCGGCAATGAATGGCCGCTGGTCGCGAAGCAGGACGAAACCCCGCGGGAAGCGGCGGCTCGATCTTCGCCCAACCGGCCCGTTTCCATTACGCCTTATCTTCTGCTATGCGGCGCCCTCTTGTTCGTCTTCTCCGGCTTCACACTGGTCTACAAAGCCCGCCCGGCAGCGATCGAGACGTTGCTAAGAATCATTCCCTGGGTCGGCTCCTCGGTGCTCAAAAACGATCATCTGCGTCAAGGAATAGTGCTGGAGGCGGCGCGGCCGAGATTTCAGCGGATACTCGGCAACCGGGAAGTTTTTCTGCTGTCAGGAGTCGCTCTCAATCGTAATCGGGTCAAGGTGCGCGAGATAAAAATCGCGGGATACGCCTTCGGCAGCGACGGCAACGTCCTCGAGAGCCACGTCATCACGGTTGGAAACGCGATCTCGTCGAAGATCGTGCGCGATTTGACCGATCAAGAAATCAAGACGCTGCAGAAACAGGGCCCGGTCAAGAGATTTGAGATTTCCCCCAACGAGGCCGCGCCTTTTTCGATCGTGTTTATGAAATCAAGCGCGGAGATCAAGAGCTTCGCGTACCGGGTTCTCTCCGCCGACGAAGGCTAGCAGACCGGCCGAAATCGCTAGGGTTCCTTTTTGTTCTTTCCTTTCTCGGATCCTTCCTTCGGCGTCACGTCGATCTCGTCGGGCTCGTTCATCGTGCGGCGAAAGTTTTTTATTCCCTTCGCGATGCCGCTGCCGAGGTCGGGAAGCTTGCGGCTGAAAAGAATGACGATCACGAGCAGAATCAGCAGCAGTTCCCAAATTCCCAAACCGAACATGGCCCCTCCGAATTCGGTCATTCTAGATCACGGTCCCGACCATTTCAACATCGATGACGGCGCGATCAAGCCGTCCATTCCATAATCGGAAGAGTACCTGGCTGTCGAGAAGGTGGCGGGTGCAAGGCGGAGCGAGGAATCGCACCGGAGCGTATTTCCCTCACCCTTCCCTCTCCCTCGGGGAGAGGGCTGGGGAGAGGGGATAAATAGGGAGAGGGGATAAATATGGATGCGATCCCAAAGCGACAACGCAGCAAGCGCCGCCTTATCGACGGCCAGGGCCGGGCTGGAAAAACGGCCGTGATGGTGCTATCGCTCACTGCTCACGACGATCACAAATCCGCATAAGGAGACAGCATGGGGTTGACGCAAGAGGTGGTGAATTTTGTCTATAAAACCCGCTACCGGGACATTCCTCTTGAAGTGGTGCGCCTGGCCCAGGGGTTGATTCTCGACGGTTTGGGCGTGACCCTCGCGGGCTCCACCGAAAAAGGCTCGCGCATCCTGCAGGCGTACGTGCGCCAGATGGGCGGCAAGACGGAAGCTACGGTGATCGGACCGCGCTTCATGGCGCCGGCGCCGAAAGCCGCTTTGGTCAATGGCGCGGCCGGCCATGCGATGGACTACGACGACACGCAGCTTTCGACTTCGAAAGAAGCGGTCTACGGCTTGCTGACCCATCCCACGGTGCCGGTCCTTTCGGGGGTCTTGGCGATAGGTGAAAAACAACGGATATCCGGCCAGGATTTGGTCATGGCCTACATCCTCGGCGTCGAGGTGGAGTGCCGCATCGCCGACGCGATCAACCCGCGCCACTATCAGGCCGGATTTCATTCGACCGCGACCATCGGCGGCCTGGGCGCAGCCATGGCGGTGGGCAAGCTGCTGGGGCTGCGCGAAGAGCCGCTGGCGCGCACCTTGGGTCTCGCCGCGAGCATGGCGTCGGGCCTGAGAGAAAATTTCGGCACGATGACCAAACCGCTCCACGCCGGGCGGGCGGCGGAAAACGGCGTCACCGCCGCGCAACTGGCCGAGCGCGGTTTTACTTCCGCGACCAATATTATCGAAGCCAAGCGCGGCCTCTTCAATGCGATGGCCGGCGGCGGCGACGAAACGAAAATTACCGGCTGTCTCGGCCGGCCCTATTTCATGCAAGAGCCCGGGATTTCCATCAAGCCCTACCCTTCCGGCTCGCTCTCCCACCCCGCGCAGGACGTGATTTTAGATCTGGTCAAAGGCCACGATCTCCACGCGGAGCAGATCGAGTCGGTGGAAGTCGGCACCAATTCCAACGTTCCGAACGCGCTCATTTACCCCATGCCCAAGACCGCGCTCGAGGGAAAATTCAGCATTCCGTTCTGCATGGCCGTGGCCGTCCTGGACCGCAAGGCCGGCATCGCGCAGTTCACCGACCGCAAGGCGCGCGAGCCGAAGACGGTCGAGTTCATGAAGCGCGTGACGCTCTACGTCGATCCGGAGCTCGAGGCGCTTGGCTACGATCAGGTCCGCTCGCGCGTGCGCGTCAAGCTCAAAGACGGGAGAACGATCGAAGGCCGGGCCGACGTCGCCAAGGGCCATCCGCTCAAGCCGATGAGCTGGGGCGAGATCGGCGAGAAGTTTCGCGACTGCGCGCGGCTCGTGTTGTCGCGCAAGGAGACCGAAGACGCGATTGAGCTGGTCGCCAACCTGGATAAGATGAGAAGCATTCGGCCGCTGATCCGGGTTCTCGGCGGGAAGAAAACCGGCCCGGGGAAGAAAAAGAGAAAAGCCAAAGGGAAAAGGCCCGGCAACAAAAAGTGGAGCGGTATTCTGAAAAGATCGCGGCCTTCGTCCGTGCGTTGACCTTCGAGCGGATTCCGGCCGAAGTCGGCGCCAAGGCGAAGCTCGTCTTTCTCGATGCGCTGGGCATCGCGCTCGCCTCCTCGACGATGGATTTCGGCTTGAGCGCGCTCGACGCGGCGCGCGCGCTCGGCGGCAAGCGCGAGAGCCGGCTGATCGGAACGGGCGAAAAGGTCGCCGCCGCCAACGCGGTCCTCGCCAACGGAACCTTGGCTCATGGGCTGGATTACGACGACACTTTAGAAGAAGCGATCGTTCATACGAGCTGCTCAGGCGCGATGACCGCGCTGGCCGTCGGCGAAGCGGTGGGCGCGACCGGCCGGCAGGTTTTGGAGGCGGCGATCGCCGCCATCGAAGTGATGTGCAAGGTCGGCCTGGTGGCGCCGGGAAAATTTCACGCGCGCGGTTTTCATCCGACCGCCTTATGCGCGACTTTCGGCGCCGCCGCCGCGGCCGGAAAGCTCTCCGGCCTGGAAGCGGCGCAGTGGGTCGACGCGTTCGGAATTTGCGGCAGCCAGAGCTCCGGCATCATCGAATATCTCGCCGACGGCACATGGACCAAGCGGCTTCATCCCGGCTGGTCTTCGCACGCGGGCATCGTCGCCGTCCTGCTCGCGCAGCGCGGCTTTCGCGGCCCCGCGACGGTCTTCGAGGGAACCCACAGTTTTTACCGCGCGTTTGCCGGCGATCAGGGCCTGCATCTCGAACGATTGGATGAGTTAGGGAAGACCTGGGAGATTCCGCGCCTCACGTTCAAAACGTATCCGTGCGGCTCGATCTCGCATCCCTATATGGACTGCGCGCTGCGGCTGCGGAAAAAATATTCGCTCCGGCCCGAGAACATCGCCGAGGTCGTCTGCCGCACCGCCGAGGGTCCGGTCGACCGCTTGTGGGAGCCGCTCAAGGAAAAACAGCGGCCGGTGAGCGGCTACGGCGCCAAGTTCGCGCTGCCCTACAGCATCGCGGTCATGCTGGTGCGCGGCAAGGCGGGGCTCGCGGAATTTACCGACGAAGCGGTCCGCGACGAAGCGGTCTTGCAGATCGCCGGCAAAGTCCGCTACGAGCTCGACCCGACGATCGACTACCCGCGCCACCTCTCCGGCCACGTCAAAATCAAGTTGACCGACGGCACAATGCTGGAAGATAACCAGCCCTATCCGCGCGGCGGCTTCGAGCTGCCGCTGCCGCCGGAGGACATCGAAGAGAAATTCCGCGCCAACGCCGGCCTCGCCGTCGCGGGCGCAAAAGCCGAAGCGATCGTTGCCGCGGTGCGAGAACTCGAAACGCTGCCAAAGATCGCCGTGCTGGCCGATCTCCTGGCGCCTTGAGCAAAGCCCGCCGGCTTCAATCGCGCGAGATGCCGATCAGCGGCCGGATCCCCACCACGCTGAAAAATAATTCTTGCAGCGAAACCTCGCGCGACGGCCGCACCTCGCGAAAACGGTTGAACAGCAGGAAATAAAAGAACAGCCGGCATAGGGCCGACAGGAGAAAAAGCGTCAGCAGCGGGTAGCCCTGGAGCGGCGGCAGCTTCGTCGCCAGAAACCCGCCCAGCGACGCGCCGAGAAAAATCGCCGTGCCGTTCATGACCTGGAAATAGCTGATGCAGCGCACCCGTTTCTGCGGCGTGACCGCGTCGTAGATAAAATTAGTCGCGCACAGCGTGAGCCCGCTCCAGGCGAATCCCCCGAGCATCTGCACGCATCCGAGATAATAAACGTTTTGCGACACCAGCCAGAAAAGCGGAATCAGGCAGGCGAGGAATCCGCTCAACCGGAGCACGCGCACGTTGCCCACGGCATCGGCGTGCGCGCCCCACAAAGGCAACGCGACGAGGCCCGCGACCGCCGAGATCACTTGCAGCACCATGTAGCTCAAATAGCCGAGCTGAAGGTCGCGCAGCATGAAGACGGCGAAAAACGGCGCCGATAAGTAGGCCGAGAAGGTCAGCATCGCGACAAACGCGACGAACTTGACGAAGTTGCTCTCGCGAAAACGGGCGAGGAACATGAAAAAGGTAAAATCGCTGGCCGGATCTCGCTTTTGCGGCACATCCCGCATGTTCGCGATGTAGCCGGCCGAGACGAATCGCGCCGCCGCGCCGACCGCGAAGATGATCAGGAAGCCGGCGACCGGTGAAAAACCTTCGGTCCGGTAGAGCAGCAGACCCGCCGCGATCATGCTGGCGACGTGCACCATGCCGCACACCTTGTTGCGCCAGCCGAAGTAGCGTCCTCGCTTGCGATTCGGAATGTAGTCGGTCATGAGGCTGCCCCACGCCGTCCCGGCCAACGCGCCGTTGAGGACGAACAGAATGAGCAAGGCGAGAAACAGCGGGACAGGATGGGGGAAATCGAACCACGCGAGCAGCGCGATGCCCAGCAGCAGCGTCGCCTGAGTCAAGACGGTCGCGACGATGAGTTTTAAACGGCCACCGATCCGATGGACCGCCTGAACCGCGAAGAGCTGGGACAGAGAGCCGAAAAAATTGGGAAAGCCGCTGACCCAACCGACCTGCTGCGCCGTGGCGCCCAGGGCGATCGCGAACGGAATGAAATACTGGTCGGTCACCCCGCTCATGATCGAGGCAAAGACGCCGTCTTTGAACGAGACGCGCAAACTTTCCCTGACGGTTACCTTTCCGGAACGCATTTCAATAGGAAGGATTCACGGGGTAAAAATGGATGGTAGCGGACGGCACTTGCCATGTCCAGCGACACCTGAACGAGACGCGCTCGTCACACCCGGTTGCCCTCTGGAGTCTTGCGCTGCTTGCCGATAAATTATAATTGAGAGGCGCGGCGGCGGTATGCTAGTCTACCGCCCGAACAACGGAACGGAGGACGAAAATGAAGAAATCTCCTAATTTCATCCTATGCGCTCTGGTCTTGATCTGGGCTTCCAACTCTTGGGCTCAAGACGCGGGCGTGATCGAGGCGGCGAAGAAAGAGGCAAAAGTCGTCTGGTACACCTCGCTCGCTATCGGTTCCTCGACGGCGCTCGCCCATTTCTTCATGAAAAAGTACCCGGGCATCGAGGTCATCGTTAACCGGAACGGTTCTCAACGCGTCCTGCAAATGGTGATGCAGGAGGCGACCGCCGGAATCAAGAACGTGGATGTCATTCACACCTCCGACGCTGGCCACTTTGTCCTGCTCAAGGGAAAAGGATTGCTGCTGCAATACGCTCCGAAAGCGGCCGAAATTTTTCCCGCCGGTTTCAAGGATCGCGACGGCTTCTACTACGGGATGCGTGCCACGCTGTCGGTGATCGCGTACAATCCAAAAATCGTCGCAGATAAAGACGCGCCGAAGACGTGGAAAGATCTGCTGAACGGTAAATGGAGCGGCAAGGAAGTCACCGCTCATCCGGGCTACAGCGGCATCATCATGACGCACGTCCTCGCGCTGGTCAAGCAGGTGGGCTGGGAGTACTTCCAGGATCTCGCCAAGAACAAGCTCCACATCGTCCAGTCGGCGAACGATCCAGCCGGCGTGGTCGCTTCCGGCGAGCGACCGGTCGGCGTCAACGGCGCCGAATATTTTTATTATAAAACCCTCAAGCAAGGTAACCCGATCAAGATCGTCTATCCCAAGGAAGGCGTGCCGCTGGTAGTTTCACCCACGGCGATTTCCGCCGCCGCACCGCATCCGAACGCAGCCAAGCTGTTTACGGAATTTATCTTGAGCAAGGAAAGCCAGCAGGTGCTCGCCGATAAGGAAGGGCTTTACACCGGCCATCCCGAGGTGACTTACCCGAAAGACAAACCCATGCTCAAGGATCTGAAGCTTCTGGCCGTCGACGCCGACGAGCTGGACAAGAGAAACGCCGAGATCAAAAAAAGGTTCACGGAGCTCTTCGGCGCGTAGATGTCGGTTCCCGGAACAACGGCCGTCGATAGGATTCGCGAACCGCGCGGCGTCGGTCTCAGAGGTGTCGATCCGACCCTGCCGGTCTGGATCGGGGCTGCGGCGTTCGTCATATTCCTCATTCTGCTCCCCCTCGGCTCCATCTTCGTCACCAGCTTATATAACGAAACGGGCCTGACGCTTCGGAATTACCTCGACGTCTTCATCGAGAAAGCTTACATCAAAGCGATTTGGAACACTCTAATCATCTCGTTTTGGGTCGGAATCATCGCTGTCCTGATCGGTTCGCTCCTTGGCTGGCTGCTGACGCGCACGGATCTTCCCTTTAAAAAGTCGATTCGCGCCCTCGTCATGGCATCGTTCGTCACGCCGCCCTTTCTCGGCGCCTTCGCCTGGACCTTGCTCGCCGGACCCAACGCGGGTCTCCTCAACCATTGGTACCGTTCTCTCACCGGCGCGGAAACGCCTCTCTTCAACATCTTTACGATGGAAGGCCTGATCTTCGTCATGGCGATTTACAGCTTCCCTTATGTTTTCTCGATGATCGCCAACGTGTGCGACCTGATCTCATCGGACCTGGAAGACGCCGCGAATATTTTGGGCGCGAATAAATGGAAAATTGCGCTGACCATCACCTTGCCGCTCACCGCGCCGGCGTTGCTCGGCGGTTTCATCGTCGCGTTTTTGCATTCGCTCTCGCTTTTCGGCGCGCCGGCCATCCTCGGCCTTCCCGCGGGCATCCATACGATCACCACGCAGATTTGGGCCTTCTTTCAATACCCGCCGCGGCTGGATCTGGCCGCGGCGTTTTCCGTGCCGCTCCTGCTCGCGACGATCGGCCTCATCGCGCTGCAAAAAAAAATGCTGGGGCGCAAAGGCTACAGCACCGTCGGCGGGAAAGGCGGACAAAAACGATTGCTGCGTCTTGGAATGCTGCGCTATCCCGTTTTGCTTCTGGTGCTCGGCATTCTCTCGCTCTCCGTATTTCTGCCCTACTGGATT
Source organism: Binatia bacterium (assembly GCA_036506735.1). Taxonomy (GTDB): domain Bacteria; phylum Desulfobacterota; class Binatia; order UBA9968; family UBA9968; genus JAJPJQ01. The sequence continues at coordinate 19,186 of DASXRG010000124.1, forward strand.
CTTCTGAAAGCCGCGCTGTCGAAGGCCTGGGCGCTGCCGCTCACCTGGGACAACTTTACCTGGAAAAATTTCGCGTTCGCCTTCTTTGAATATGGCGATACGCAAGCCGCCATCCTCAACACTTTCAAGTTGGGCATCCTGACCGCGACCGTGGGGACGCTCGTCGCCACCTTGCTCGCCTACATCACCAACCGCCAGCTCTTGCGCGGGTCGCGCTATCTCACCTTCTTTATTATGGCGCCCTTGGTGATCCCGGGAATCGTCCTCGCCGTCGGCCTCTTTATCGCCTATACGCACCCGCCGATCGTTCTCTATGGAACCATTTGGATTTTGTTTGTCGCGTATCTCACTAAGGAGATGCCGATCGGTTTCTCGCAGACCGAGAGCACGTTCAAGAGTATCCATCCCGAGCTCGAAGACGCGACGCGGATCATCGGCGCCAACCGGCTGCGCGCGCTGAAGGACGTGACCGTGCCGCTGGCCCGCTCCGGTCTGATCGCGGCCTGGTCGTTTATTTTTATCGGAGTCATTCGCGAGCTCTCCGCTTCGATTCTCCTCTTCACACCCAAATCCAAGGTCGTCTCGGTCGTGATCTTCGACTTGAAAGAAGAGGGCCAGATCGGCGCCATCGCGGTCCTGGGAATTCTTCTGCTCGCGGTCTCGTTTCTCATCATTCTCGCCGTACAGTGGATCGTCGGCCGGGACGTTTTCGTCGCGAGGAATTAATTGGCTTCGGTTTCGCTTCGCGGATTGACTAAAAAATTCACCGACGCCGCGGCGGCGGTGAGCGACCTCACCTTGGAAATCGCCGACGGCGAGTTCGTCTCGCTGCTGGGCCCATCGGGCTGCGGCAAGACGACGACCTTGAGACTGATCGCCGGATTTCTCTCGCCCGACGCGGGCGAGATCCGCGTCGATCAGCACGTCGTCTCGTCGCCGTCGGTTCTGATCCCGCCCGAGCGGCGCCACATGTCGATGATCTTTCAGACCTACGCGGTCTGGCCCCACATGACCGTTTTCCAGAACGTGGCCTACGGGCTGAAGCTCAAGAAGTTGGCGAACGCCGAGATCGCCAAAAAAGTGGACCGCATTCTGCGCCTGGTCCATCTGGAAACGTTGGCGGAGCGCTATTCGGCCGAGCTTTCCGGCGGCCAGCAGCAGCGCGTCGCGCTGGCGCGCGCTCTCGTGGTCGAGCCGCAGATCCTGCTGCTGGATGAGCCGCTCAGCAATCTCGACGCCAACCTGCGCGAGGAGATGCGCTTCGAGATCCGCCGCCTGCATGAAGAGTTTCGGATCACCACTATTTACGTGACGCACGACCAGGCCGAGGCGATGGTGACTTCCGACCGCATCGGCGTGATGAATCTGGGGCGGATCGTTCAGGTGGGGAATCCGGAGGAAATCTTCGAGCGGCCGAAGAGCCGCTTTGTCGCTGAGTTCATCGGCAAGACGAATATTTTAAACGGCACCTTGCAGAGCGGCCGCACGGTAACTCTCGGCGACGGCTTGAGCCTCCAGGTCGCCTCCGCCGGCCACATCCGAGACAAGGAAGTCTGTGTCTGTATCCGGCCGCACAGCATTTCATTGATGGCGAACGCCGCGGAAGCCGAGCAAGCGCGACAAAACGGCCACAATCTTTTTTCCGGAATCATCCAGCGCCGCGTCTATTTCGGCGACGCCATCGACTACACCGTCGAGCTTTCCGGCCAGCGCCAGAATCTTCGCGTGGTTGCCCCGCCGTCGCAGCGCTACGAGCCGGGACAGAAAATTTTCGCCCTGGCTCATCCCGAGCATTGCGTGCTTGTCGGCGAAGAATAGCGGGTCAGATATTTTGTCGGGGCGTGATTCATCACGCTCTACTTCTACGACCCTCTCCCTTCCCTCTCCCTGCCAGGGAGAGGGCTAGGGTGAGGGCGCGTGATCAGATGAACGCCGCCGCCGACCAGGACCGCGATGCCGATCCAAGTGACGACGCCGCTCACGATTTTCGGTTCTGATGAGCCGAAGAGCCAGCCCAGGTCGTTGCGCTCGAATTCCCCGAAGATACGCACGGTCTTAATCGCAAAGACCCAGCCGGCGTGGAGGCCGATCGAGAGATAAACCGAATTCGTGCGCAGGACGGCGTAGCTCAGGACCAGGCCGATGACGAAGAGGCCGAGGAGACCGGGCAAAATTTCCCCCGGATCGAGAAACGGCTGGAGAGTTTGGACGACAAAACGCGCCCCCGCTAGTGGATCGAGGCCGTTCACCGCAAACTTTGCCGGCGGCTTGAAAAAGTGCACCGCCGCGTAGAATAAATTCGCCGCCGTGAAGGCGAGCGCCGGACCGTAGTCGTCCAGCAGGGCCTTAAAAAGCACGCCGCGGAAGAAAAGCTCTTCGAGAAATCCGACCACGAGCGCCGTCAGCAGCGCCTTGACGGCCCATTCCAGCGAAGCATTGAGCGAGTGAAAAAAACCCGGAGTGAAGACCCCGGCGAGCGACATCACGAGACCGAGGAGAACCATCGACGCCACGGCGAGGATAAAACCGCTCAGCACGTCACGGTAACCGTCGCTGAGCGGCCCAAGTCCGGCGTCGCGCAGGAACTGAAGCCGCAGCAGCGAACGGTTGGATAAGAGAAGCACAGTCGCAGCGGCGATAAATAATCCGCCGAAGATTTGCCCGAATCCCGGGGGTGAATAAAAAACGGCACTCGACAGTGCAGCGCCCCATGGGCTGAGGATGGTCGCGGCGGCGAGGGCGATGAAAAGAAAGAGCAAAAGGCGTTGGTAAGTTTTCACGTGGCGGGAATCCTCTCGGCGACTATGTTATAGCTTGAGAGAAATGGCAAACAATCCGTCCGGAAAACTATCCGGCAAAGTCGCGCTCGTCACCGGCGCGAGCCGCGGCATCGGCAAGGCGGTGGCGCTGGAATATGCGAAACAGGGCGCGCAGCTTTTCATCTGCGCACGACGGCGCGCGCCGCTCGCGCGGACGGCGAAGGAGATTCGCGCCGCTGGCGGCGAAGTCCACTACCTCGCGGCGGACCTCGCGAAGGTGCGCGACGTCAAGCGAATCGTCCAGGAAGCGCGGCGGCGCTACGGGACGATTCACATCCTCGTCAACAACGCCAGCGTTCTCGGCCCGCGCGTTCCGATTGCCGACTATCCGCTTCGCGCCTGGGAAGAAGTCATCCGCGTCAATCTCACCGCGCTCTTTTTACTGACGAAGGAAACGCTCGGCCTCATGATGCCGCAGCGCGAGGGCTCGATCATCAACGTCTCCTCCGGCGTCGGGCGGATCGGCAAGGCGCGCTGGGGCGCCTACGCGGTGTCCAAATTCGGCGTCGAAGGCTTCACGCAAGTTCTCGTGGACGAGGTGAAGGATTCGAACATCCGCGTGAACGCGGTCAATCCGGGCGGGACCCGAACCGAGATGCGCGCGGAGGCGTATCCTGAGGAGGATCCGCTCACCTTGCCCGCGCCCGCGGAGATCACCGGCGTCTTCGTTTATCTTGCGTCGCCCGAATCGCTCGCGGTCACGGGAAAATCTTTCGACGCCCGCGCATGGCTGAAAAGACAGAATTGACGAAACCGGCTGTTTCCTATAAAAAATGCGGTACGCGCATCATCGTTAGGAGGAGGGCGTGATGAAGACCAACTACTGGATCGCAGTCGCCGTCGCCGCGTTCATCGTCGGGATACTTTTCGGTTACGCCATTTGGGGACCGCGCGCCGCCCGTCTTGGCGAAGCGGAAAAAGAGTTGAGCGCCTCCCAGGCGCAGACGGCCGAGCTGAGGAAAAAGGTGACGGATACCGAGGCCAATCTGGGGAAAGTCATGAACGAGAAACTCAGCATGGAAAAAGATATGGCCGAGATGAAGGACGCGACGGAAAAGGCGTCCAAGACCAAGCGGCGCTAGATCTAAAAGCAGGAGCAAGATGAAATCCGCTCGTTACGTTTTAGTCGTTTTGGCGCTATGGCTGCTCGCGCCGCTCCGCGCCGCCGACGGTCAGGAGCTCAAGAAGATCAAGATCGGCTATCCGGCGATCGCCTCCAACCAGGTCCACATCTGGGTCGCCAAGGATGCCGGCCTGTTTAAACGATACGGCCTCGACGCGGAGCTGATCTTTTTCCGCGGCGGGCAGTTGGCGACGCAGGCGCTCGTCGCCGGCGATCCGCCGATCGTCAACATCGGCACGGTCGTGCAGGCCGGTCTCCAGGGCCACGATCTGGTGCTGATCGCCTCGTCCGAAAACGCCTACGCCTACTCGGTCGTCGCGCGCCCAAACTTCGGCAAGGTCGAGCAGTTGAAGGGCAAGAAGCTCGGCGTGAGCGGCTTCGGCTCGGCCTCGCACAACGCGGCGCTCATTTTGCTTCGGCGGTTGAACCTCGAGCCCAACAAGGACGTGGCGATCATCGTCGCCGGCGGGACGGTCGAGCGACTGGCGGCGATCGACGCCGGCAGGATCGACACGACCTTGCTGACGCCGTCGGAGATTCCGCGCGCGCGCAAGCAGGGCCTGGTCGAAGTCTTCGACATGATGGACTTGGGCCTCGAGATCCAGGGAAACGGATTCGCCACGACGCGCTCGTTTATCAAGAAAGACCGGGACGCCGTCAAGTCGGCGCTCGAAGGCTACGTCGAAGCGATCCACTACATCAAAAGCAAAAGCGACGAGAGCAAAAAGATCATCGCCAAATACATGCGCACGAACGATCCGGAAATCCCCGAAGCGGCCGTCGCCTGGTTCGCCAAGCGCGTCGCCAAAAAACCCTACCCCACGCTCAAGGGGATCCAGTTTCTGCTGGACGAGTTCGCGCCGCAAATTCCTCAGGCGAAAAGCGCCAAGCCGGAACAATTCGTGGACTTGACTCTGCTCCAGGATCTGGAGAAGGAGGGCTTCTTTAACGAGATGGCGAAGCGCTATCCGTAAAAAAACAGCGCCCGCGCTATTTCTTAAATCCCCCGAAGACCGCCCGCTTGTCGTCCTTCCAGAAACATTTTACGTCGCTGAAGCCCGCCGCTTTCAGCCATTCCAACTGATCTTTCAACGGCGGCCGCTGGCGGTCGAAGTTCAGGAGGCAGCCGCCCGGCTTCACCAGCGCAAAGCTGTCCTGGTAGATCCTCTGCACGACGTTCGCCGCGCGCACGTTGTGAATCGCGATCGCAGAGACGATCGCCTCGAACTGTCCTTTCAACTTCAGGCTCCAGCCGGGCTTGCTGAAATCGCAAACGACATAGCTGAAGCGGCCGTCGAACTCTTTCATGCGCTCGTGGCCCAGCTTGGCCATCTCTTCCGATCCGTCCTGGCACACCGCGGTCGCATTGGGAAAACGGCGCAGAAGAAACAGCGTCAACCCGCCGTAGCCGGCGCCCAAATCCAAAATTTTGATCGCCGCTTGTTTCTCGTAGGGCAAGGTTTCCGCCAACACTTGGAACGGCTCCTGCCGGCCCGCCTCTCTATCCTCCTGTCGCTTCGCCCAGTCCGAAACGTAGTCCGCTGATTCCCAATCGTGGTGACCCAGCGGGTCGACCATTTTTTTTGTCATAGGCTACCTCCGCCAACGTTCGATGTTTGCCCGGGACCCGTTTGATGATAAATATCATCACGTGCTATGACCGGCAAAGGGTGACGAAAGATTTTTATGCTTTCGGAGCCCGGCCGGAACGAGATCCCCATGCACGTCGCCGCGCGTACCGCCCTCTGGATATTCGGAGCGGCCCTCTGCTCTCTGTCAGGCCTGAGCATTCTGCACGCCCAAGAAAAATCTCAGCTGGTCGAGGTCTCGATCAGCTCGCTGAGCTTCGTTCAGGCGCCGTACGTCGCCGCGAGAGACAAAGGCTACTTCCGCCAGGAAGGCATCGAGCCGCGCTTTATCTTGTTGAATAGCGCCGTGGCATCGAAAGCATTGGTGAGCCACGGGATCGATTTCAACACGCTCGGCTCGCCGACGATCAACGCCGCGATCGCCGGCCTGCCGATCCGCTCGGTGATGGCCAACGGCAGCCGCACCGACATGTATCTCATCGGCGCGAAGGAGATCCGATCGCTGGAAGATCTGCGCGGCAAAAAAATCGGCACCGGCGGCATCGGCGGGTTGGCGGACGTCGGCGCGAGAAGATTTCTCGCCGCGAAAGGCATCGATCCCAAGGAAATCACCTTCATCGTTTTGGGCTCGAGCAGCGTCCGGATGGCCGCCGTGCTGAGCGGCACGGTGGCCGCCTCGCCGTTGTCGCCGCCGCACGACTACGTGGCGAAAAAGTCCGGCCTCAAAGTCCTGGGCTACTTCGGCGACGCGTTTCCCTCGTATATGGGCGGGGTCGGAATCCATCTCGATTCGCTGCGCACCCGGCCGGCGCTGGTCAAAGGATTCGTCAAGGCGAGCCTCAAGGGTCTCAAGTTCATCCACGCCAACAAGGCCGAGACGGTGGCGCTCATGATGCGCCACATGAAAACCGACAACCGGGAAATGGTCGAAGCGATCTACGACTCGAGCGTGCCCTCTTTCACCAAAGACGGTCTGATCGGCCCGGAAGCGCAGCAGGCGATCGTCGCGATCGCCGCGCAGGCGATGGGTCGAAGCGAAGCGGCGAGCCCGGAAGCGATCTTCGACTTCCGCCTGGCCCGAGAAGCGAACCGCGAGCTGGAAGCGGAAGGATGGAAGCCGTGATCGAAGGGACGGCGGCAAATGAAACGGCGGCGCGCTCGTACGAAGACCTGCGCGAATGGCTGGAGATCGTCGATTCCGCCGGGGAGCTGAAGAAGCTCCGCGGCGCGCACTGGAAGCTCGAGATCGGTACTCTGGCGGAGCTGATCGCGCGCGAGCGCCAGGGCACGCCGCCCGCGCTGTTGTTCGACGAGATTCCGGACTATCCGGCGGGCGCGCGCATCCTCTTCGGCCAGTACTGCTCGTTCCGCCGCCTCGCTCTCACCCTCGGCCTGCCGCTGGAGTCCGCCGGCCTCGATCTGGTCGATCGCTTCAGAAAAAAATTGAGCTCCTTGCAGCCGATCCCGCCGCGCGTCGTGAAAACCGGACCGGTGCTGGAGAACCGTCTCGCGGGCGACGAAATTGATCTCTACAAATTTCCCGTGCCGTTCATCCACGAGCTCGACGGCGGCCGCTTCATCGGCACCGCCTGCGCGGCGATCACGCGCGACCCCGACGAGAGCTGGACCAACCTCGGGACGTACCGCGCGATGGTCCACGACCGCAAGTCGATGGGACTCTTCACCTCGTCGGTCTCGAAACACGCCCGCGTCCACATGGAGAAATATTTCACGCAGGGAAAGCCGTGCCCGGTGGTCCTCACCGTCGGGCAGGACCCGCTGCTCCTGCTCGGCGCCGGGAGCCCGCTCGAATTCGGCAGCTCGGAGTTCGACTATTGCGGCGGCCTCAGAGGCAAAGCCTTCGACGTCGTCGAGGGAGAAGTCACCGGCCTCCCCTTCCCTGCGCACGCCGAGATCGCCATCGAGGGCTTTATGCATCCCGGCGAGATCAAGCGCGAGGGGCCATTCGGCGAATGGCTCGGCTACTACGGCAGTGAGATGCAGGACACGCCGGTCGTCCGCGTCGAGCGAATTTATCACCGCAACGATCCGATTCTCTGCTGCGCGCGCCCGGGACGGCCGCCGACGGACTATTCGCTCTCCACCTGCGTGATCATCGCGTCGCATATCTGGAACCACGTCGAGAAGGCGGGACTTCCCGGCGTCAAAGGCGTGTGGTGTCTGGAGCCTGGCGTCGGACGGCTCTTCAACGTCATCTCGATCAAGCAGGCTTACCCCGGCCATTCGCGCCAGGCGCTCTTTCTCGCCTCGCAGGTTTTGGGCGGCGCGTACATTGGACGGTTCGTCGTCGTGGTCGACGACGACATCGACCCGACCAGCATCTTCGACGTGCTCTGGGCGATGTCGACGCGCTGCGATCCCGCGCATGCGATCGAAATTATCCGGCGCTGCTGGAGCGGCGCGCTCGACGTCGCGATCACGCCGTCACGGCGCGGCCTCAACTCGCGCGCGCTGATCGACGCGTGCAAACCTTACGACAGGAGGCACGAGTTTCCCCCGATCGCGGAATCGAGCGAGGAGCTGAAGCATAAGGTTAGAGAGAAATGGCATGACGTAATCTACGGTTGAACAAGGAGGATTTATGATCAAGACGAAAGGGGTCTATCACATCGGTATCGCGGTCGACGACGTCGAGCGTGCGGTCAAGTTTTACACCGAGGTGCTCGGGATGAAGATTGCGAAGCTCAATCGCGACGACATGGGCGATCATTTGAACCGCGCCGATTTGAGGTCGGGCGACGACATGGTCGTCCTCTTCCAGCGCCCGAAGCCGCTGGAGAAGGATGCCATCGCCGAAGACGGCGCCACGCATCACGCTTTCGTCGTGGACCGCGAGGATTTCGATCTCGCGGTCAAAAAGATGAAGGAATGGGGCGTGAAGACGCACAGCACGCCCACGGTCGATCGCCCGACGGGAAGCGGCCTTTATTTTTTCGATCCGGACGGCAATCTGCTTCAGCTCTACGCGCCGCCGAAAGGACAATCGGCGCCGGTGATGCCGTAAGCCCTGCTCTGAGCTCTGAGCTCTGAGTTCGCGCTTCAAATAGCGCCGATGCAAACCAAGAGAACCCTCACCCCATCCCTCTCCCTCTGGGAGAGGGCGAGGGTGAGGGAATCTGCCTGAGCTGAAAACTGATTACTTAACCCGGACGGAAGATCGGCGAAAATTACTGTTTACTTTTGACCATGAAAACCAAAGTAGAGGCGCTGCGCGTCGTCGGTCAGCCCGTCTCGCGCAAAGACGGGAAAGACATCGTCACCGGGAACGTCCTCTATGGCGTGGACATGAGCCTTCCCGGCATGCTGCACGGCAGAGTCGTGCGCAGCGCCGTTGCGAGCGGCAAAGTCGTCCGCATCGATGACGCCGCCGCGCGCGCTCTCTCCGGCGTGCGGGCCGTGATCACGGCGGCCGACGTGCCCGCGACCCGCTTCGGCTACGGCATCAAGGACGAACAGATCTTCGCCGCGGAAAAAATCCGCTACGCCGGCGAGGCGATCGCCGCCGTCGCGGCGCTCGACGAAGAGAGCGCCGAAGAAGCCGCCGGACTCGTTCAAGTCGAGTACGAAGAAACCGCGGGCGTCTTCGATGTTCTGGAGGCCGCGAAAAAAAACGCGCCGCTGGTTCACACCGAGCTCGGCGACTACGAACCCAACCGGCTCGTGACGCGCGAATGGAATCCCTCTCCCGGCACGAACGTTCTGCATCACATCGAAATGTCCCGCGGCGACGTGGAAACGGGCTTTCGCGAAGCCGATCACGTCTTCGAAGACACGTTCCGAACGCGCCGCGTGCACCATGGTTATCTGGAGCCGCACGGCTGCGCCGCGAAAGTAGAGGGCGGCGGCGGGAAGATTACGGTCTGGACCTCGACCCAGCGCGTCTTCATCGTGCGCGCTATGCTGGCGGACGTCTTCGGCGTGCCGGAGGCGAGCGTGCGCGTGATCTGCACCAAAGTTGGCGGCGGCTTCGGCGGCAAGAACGGCGTCCGCCTGGAGCATTACGCCGTCGCGCTGGCGATGAAAACCGGCCGGCCGGTGAAGATGGTCATGCGCCGGGACGAGGAGTTTACCGCGAGCGCCGGCTCGGTTCCGGCCGTCGTCGTGATGAAAACCGGCGTCAAGCGCGACGGCCGGATGACCGCGCGCGAGGTCAAATTTCTCTGGGACTGCGGCGCCTACAGCGACGGCCTTCCCGCGAGCAACCGCGCGATCAAAGACGGCGCCGGGCCTTACAAGCTCCCGCACCTCAAAGTGACTTCGTCGCTGGTTTATACGAACACGATGCGCGGCTGCCCGTTTCGCGGCCTCGGCGTGCCCGAGGCGATCTGGGCCGGCGAGTCGCAGATCGACATGATCGCGCGCCGCCTCGGCATCGATCCGGTCGATTTCAGGATGCAGAATCTGATCGAAGACGGCGATCCGGCGCCGACCGGCGAGATCCAGGAAAACGTGACAGCGCGAGAATGCTTGCAGCGCGTGGTCGACGCTTCGGGATACAAACGGCAAAAAAATAAATCGGACGGCCGCGCCGTCGGCGTCAGCATGATTTACAAATCTCCCACCGGCGCGGGCGGCGGCTCCAGCGCGGTCGTGACCCTCAACCGCGACGGCAGCGTGCATCTCATTATAGGCTCCACCGACGTCGGCGGCGGGATGGAGACCGTGCTCGCGCAACTCGCCGCCGAAGAGTTCGCCGTGAGCATCGACGACGTCACCGTGCTGAGCGCCGACACGTCGGTCGTTCCCTTCGACTACGGCACCTATTCGAGCCGCGTCTTGGTGTCGAGCGGCCTCGCGGTGCTGCAGGCCGCGGCCGAGGCGCGCCGTGAGTTTTTGGAAACCGCCGGAATGGTTCTGGGCGAGGAGCCGTCGACGCTTATACTTCGAGAGAAGAAAATTTTTCCCCGCGCCGGCGGCAAACCCGTTCCCATCGAGGAAATTCTCCGCGACCCGCGCTGCCGGCAAAAAAACTTTACCGGCGGCGGCGCCGCCGCCGAAGACGGGAAAAAAGGCGGCTGGAGCTTCGGCGCGCAAGCCGTCGAGATCGAAATCGATCGCGAGACCGGGGAGGTGCGCGTGCTGAAGGTCGTCTCCGCGCACGATCTCGGCAAGGCGATCAATCCGCCGCTGGCCGTGGGGCAGGTCGAAGGCGGCGTGGTAATGGGTCTCGGCTACGCGCTCCGCGAAGAGCTGCGGCTGGACGAGGGACGGATTATCAATCCGAGCTTCGCCGATTACGCGATTCCCTTCGCGGAGCAGACGCCGCCGATCGAAACGATTCTGATCGAGTCGCCCTCGCCCGTCGGCCCGTTCGGCGCGAAGGGCATCGGCGAGCTGGCGCTGTTCGGCATCGCGCCGGCGATTGCGAATGCCTTGGACAACGCCGTCGGAAAACGGCTGACCGAATTGCCGCTCAGTCCGGAGAACGTGCTCAAGGCATTGGAGACGGAGCAGAACGCGTGAACCGTAAAGAAACTTTCAAGATAGTCGGCGCTCCGATTCCCCGCGCCGACGGGCATGAAAAGGTCAGCGGCCGCACGCTCTACGCCGCGGACATCGATCGCGCAGGAATTTTGTGGGGCAAGATTCTCCGCAGCCCGTACCCTCACGCGCGAATCCTCCGCGTCGATGTTTCGAAAGCGCTGCGCGTTCCGGGAGTCAAGGCGATCGTCACGGGCAAAGACGCAAAGGGTTGTTACGTCGGCAAGCAGATCCGCGACATGCCGGTGCTCTGCTTGGATGTGGTCCGCTTTATCGGCGATCGCGTGGCCGCCGTCGCCGCGGAAACGCGCGACGCGGCGGAAGAAGCGGTGGACTTGATCGAGGTCGAATACGAGCAACTGCCGGCCGTCTATGATCCGCTGGAAGCGATGCAGCCCGGCGCGCCGCTGCTGCACGAAAACGTGGCGGCTTACGGCGGCGCTCCCGAAGACACCCTCGCGCTCAACGTTCACAACGGGCTCACCCGGCTGGCCTGGCGCAAGGGCGACGTCGAGAGCGGCTTTCGCGCCGCCGATCTCGTCCTCGAGCACACGTTCCGTATTCCCGCGCGCCATCAAGGTTACATCGAGCCTCATGCCGCCATCGTCGCCATCGAAGGCGGACGCATTCAAGTATGGACGTCGGCAAAAAATCCTTTCGGGGTGCGCAGCCAATTGGCTTACGCGATCTCTGTTCCCGAAGAGTCCATCCGGATCAACGCCGTCAACGTAGGCGGCGAGTTCGGCGGCAAAGGCGATGCCGTCGATCTGCCCATCGCGTATTTGCTCGCCCGTAAATCCGGACGGCCGGTGAAAATCGTCATGACGTACGCCGAGGAGCTGTCGGCGGGCAATCCCGCGCATCCCACGATCGTCACCGTTCGCAGCGGCGTGAAGCGCGACGGCCGGATCGTCGCGCGCACCTTGCGCGCGCTGCACGCCAGCGGCGCCTACGGCGCGCTCAAGTCCAAGGCCTCTCTGGCCACCGGCCATTACGTCGGCGTGCCGTATTCCGTCGAGAATTCCCAATTCGAGTTCCTGCAAATTTACACCAACACGGTGCCCGGAGGTTACTATCGGAGCCCGGGCGCGATCGCGACGGTCTTCGCGGTCGAGTCGCACACGGATCTCATCGCCAAAGAGCTCGGCATGGATCCGGCGGAATATCGCTTGCGGAATTTGATCCGCGACGGAGAAGAAGACGCCGTCGGCCACCGACTGAGCGACGTGCGCTTTCGTGAAGTATTCCAAGCGGCCTTGACTGCCGCGGATTGGAAGAAGCCGAAGCTCAATCACGTCGGCCGCGGCGTCGCGCTCACCGCCCGTCACATCAGCGGCGGCGACACCGGCGTCGTGCTCACCGCCGAGGCGGACGGCACTCTTACCGTGTTGAGCCCCACGATCGATCAAGGCTCCGGCACGCACACGATCTTGCGGCAGCTCGTCGCCGAAGAAATGCGGGTGCCCATCGATCAGGTTCGCGTCGTCGTCGGCGACACCGATACGACGACGAAAGACAGCGGAGTGAGAGCCAGCCGTGTAACTTACGTCGCGGGAAATGCCGTGATCCAGGCGTGCCAGACCTTGCGTCAAAAGCTTCTAGAGTTAGCGGCTCACCTGCTGGAGTGCGCCCCTGCCGATGTCGAGTACGGCGCGGGGAAGTTCTGGCTGCGCCAGGAGCCCGCGCAGCAGGTCGGCGTTAAAAAAATCCTCGCGCCGCAAGGCGGCCGCATGGCGGTGACGGTCTACGAAGATTATCCCTATCCCGACGGCGTGAGCTATTTCTGCGCCCAGGTGGCGGAGGTCGAGGTCGATCCGGAAACCGGCGCCGTGCGCGTGCGCCGCATCGTCAGCGCGCACGACGTGGGAACGGTCATCAATCCGCTCGGCCATCAGGGACAGATCGACGGCTCCACGGTGATGGGCTTCGGCCAGGGCGTGATGGAAGAGCTGGTCATGGAAAACGGGCAGGTCACCAACAATAACCTGGGCGACTACAAGCTGCCGACGATTGCGGACATCCCCGAGCTCACGACCGTGCTCCTGGAATCGTCCGGCGGCGTCGGGCCTCTCAACGCCAAGCCGATCGGCGAGTTCGCCAACAACTGCCCGCCCGCGGCGATCGCCAACGCCGTGGCGGACGCGGTCGGCGCACGTTTATTCGCGCTGCCGATCACCGCGGAAAAGATTCATGAAGCCCTGGGAGAAAACGGATCGCGAAAGAATCGGCCAAACAGAAAAAATTAGATCGGGAGAGCACGGCATGAAATTGTTGGAGGGTAAAACCCAGTCCATGATGCGACATCGTTCGATCATGTTGAGCTTTGTTCTTTTGTTGGGCGTCGCCTCGACCGCCCTGGCGCAGTCGGAGGACGAGCTCGTCCGCGGCGCGAAAAAAGAAGGGCAAGTCGTCTTCTGGAGCTCGATGCGGATCGAGGATTCGCGCGTGCTCGCGGCGGGATTCGAAGCGAGATACCCGTTCGTCAAGACCGATATCTTCCGCGCCGGCGGCGAGCAGATCGTCAACCGGGCCATCGCGGAGCATATGGCGGGAAAAACCACCTACGACGTCCTCAACGCGTTCGCCTTGAAGGTGCTGCAGAACCGCGGCCTGCTGCAACCCTACGCCGCGCCGGAGGCCGCCCATTATCCCATGGGCTTCAAGGACCCGCAACATTTTTGGGTGTCGCTTTACAGCGGATACAACGTGATCGGCTATAACACCAAGCTCGTTTCCAAGGCGGACGCGCCGAAGAGCTGGGAGGATCTACTGAATCCGCGCTGGAAAGGCAAGCTCGGCATGGACGACGAAGAATATTTCTGGCACGCGGGCATGCTCAAGTATTGGGGCCAGGAAAAAGGCAGAAAGTATATGGAAGCGCTGGCGAAGCAGGATCTGAATTTTCGCAACGGCCACGCCCTGCTCGCCGACCTGATGTCCGTGGGAGAGATGGCCGTCGTGGTCGTCGTTTATCCCGACCACGTCGAGCAGATGAAAGCGAAGGGACAGCCGGTCGAATGGGTCAAGACCACCGACCCAATATTGGTCAACCTGGCGCCGGTCGGCGTCGCCGCCAAGTCGCCGCATCCGAACGCCGCCAAGCTTTTCACGAACTACAGCCTTTCGAAGGAAGGCCAGGAGATTTTGCAAAAAGCGCGGCGCGCCTCGGCCCGGCACGACGTCGTTCCGCTCGTCCCCGACATGGAGCCGCGGAAATTGAAGCTCGTCCCCCTGGATCCGGAGATCCCGACCGGCGCGGAGCACGTGAAGGATTTTCGCCGTGCCTTCGGCTTGAATTAAAGAGGTCGTCGGAAAGTCAGTCGTGAGAATCGAACTGTTGCAACCAGAATCGATCGAAGAAGCCGTCGCTCTTTTGAGCGCGCGCCGGGAAGAGACGCGCGTCCTCGCCGGCGGGCAGTCGCTGCTGCTGATGCTGCGCTCCGGGCTGCTGCGGCCGGGCAGCTTGCTGTCGTTGAATAATCTTTCGGGCCTCGGCGGAATCGAAGCTACGCCGGACGGCGACCTTCATATAGGCGCGCTCGCTACGCACCGCGAGATCATTGCATCGCCGCTGGTGCGCGCGAAAGCTCCGCTCCTGGCGCAGGCGGCGGAAAAGATCGGCTCGACGCCGGTCAGGAATTTCGGCACCCTCGGCGGCAACCTCTGCCACAACGAGATGGGCGGCGATCCGCCGCCGGCGCTGCTCGCGCTCGAAGCCCGAGCCGAGTGCGTGAGCGCGCGCGGCAAGAGAAAAATTCCGCTGGCGGATTTTTTCACCGACTATTTCGCGACCGCTCTCGCTCCGGACGAGATTTTGCTCGGCATCGAGATCCCCTCGCAGCCGGTCGGAAGCCGCGCGGTTTACCTCAAACAGACTATGCGTCCCGGCGATCTCGCCATCGTCGGCGTCGCGGCACTCCTCCAAATGCAGGACGGCGTTTGCCGGGAGGCGAAGCTCGCCCTGGGCGGCGTCGGCCCGGTGGCGTTCCGGGCCGTCGAAGCGGAAAAACTTTTGCGCGGACAGCGCCTCGACGACGGCGTCATCGCCGCAGCCGCGGAAACCGCGGCGGCGGCGTGCGATCCGCTCGGCGACGCGCACGCGTCGGCCGACTACCGGAGAAAAATGGCGCGCGTCTTTGTGCGCAGGGCGATCAAACAGGCGATCGGTGAAATATCATGAAGCGCGTCGTCCGTTTAAACATCAATGGAGATGACGTCGAAGCGGCCATCGAGCCCTCCGCGCTGCTGCTCGACGTCCTCAGAGATTCGCTCGGGCTCACCGGCGCGCGGCGCGGCTGCGAGTCGAGTTACTGCGGCGCCTGCACCGTGCTGGTCGACGGACGGGCGGCGCATTCCTGCTCGCTTCTCGCCGCGCTCGTCGGCGCGCGGAAGATCATGACCGTCGAAGGGCTGGCGCAAAACGGCCGGCTCGACCCGCTGCAGGAATCTTTCATCGAGAAGAACGGCTTTCAATGCGGCTACTGTACCCCGGGCATGATCCTCGCGGCCAAGGCGCTGCTGCTGGAAAACCCCGCACCCACCGAGGAGGAAATCCGCCGCGCGCTCGACGGCAATCTCTGCCGCTGCACGGGCTATCATAAAATCGTCGAGTCGATTCAGGACGGAGCCAAAAAATATGCGCGGGCAAAATCTTCTCGCTAGCTACATTTTGCGATCGCTCGGCGCCGCGGTTTTTGTAGCGTTGGCCGCCGCCGCGCGAGCCGACGACAAGGTCACGGTCGCGATGCTTCCGAGCCCGACCAACGCACCCTTCAGGGTCGCGCTGGACGCCGGCGCGTTCAAGGAGCACGGGCTGGAAATTATTCCAGTCCAATTCAACGGCGGCACGCAGACGATCATGGCGCTGATGTCCGGCGACGTGCAGGTGACGACGACCGGCGGGCCGGCGGCGGTGAACGCCCGCCTCAAAGGCGGCAGCGTCACCCTCATCGCCACCACCGTCGGCGTCTTCCCCTACGTTTTTTACGTTTCGGAAAAAGTCCGCAAGCCGGAAGATCTCAAGGGAAAGAAAGTCGCGATCGCCGGCTTCGGCGGCGTGCTCCACAACGCGACGCGCGTGGCGCTGCAAAAGTTCGGCTTGAACCCCGAGACCGACGTCACCATGGTGCAGATCGCCATCCCCTTCTCCAACCACATCGCGGCGATGCAAAGCGGGGCAGTCGACGGCGCGCTGTTCCAGTTTCCCGAGACGAAAAAAGCCAACGAGCTGGGCTTTCGGCCCGTGGTCAATCTCGCGCAGACCGGCATCAAGTTTCCCACCAGCCAGATGACGACCAGCGGCGAATACATCAAGACTCACCGCGACCAGTTGAAAAAATTCATGCGCGGCTACATCGCCGGCCTGGCGCGGCTGAAGGCAGACCGCGATTTCACGATGGCGGTGCTGAAAAAATTCCTGAATATTCCGGACGGGGAAATCCTCGCCGGGACCTACGACTTCTGGGTCAACATCTACGCGGCCAAGCCTTACGTCGATCCGGAGGAGATCAACACGTATCTGTTAACCGTGAAAGATCGCGGAGCGGCCAAGGCGGAAGATTTTATCGACAACACGATCGTGCGCGAGCTGGACCGCGAGGGATTCATCGACGCGGTGTATAAAAAGTACCGGAAGCCGTAGCTTGGCTCATTCAACTTCGTGGCCTTCGTGCTCTTCGTGGTGATAAACTTTTGACCACGAAGGACACGAAGGAAGAAAGCCCGAAAAGGAAGAAATTAATGTCACTGTCTGAGCGAGTAAAAACCGAAGCGCCGCCGCCCGAGACTTACGAAGACTTGCGCGACTGGCTCAGGATCGTCGAGAGCATGGGCGAGCTCAAGCGCGTGAACGGCGCCGACTGGAATCTGGAGATCGGCACGATGGCCGAGCTGATCTACCGCGAGCGCACGGGGAAGATCCCGGCGCTCCTGTTCGACCGCATCAAAGGCTATCCCGAAGGCTTTCGCATTCTCTTCGGACAGCACACCTCGTTCAGCCGCCTCGCCCTCGCCGTCGGCTTGCCGGTCGACGGCACCGGTCTGCAACTCGTCCAACGGTTCAAAGAAAAGCTCGGCGCGCTCCGTCCGATTCCGCCGCGCGTCGTTCGAAGCGGCCCGGTCTTGGAAAACAAGATGGCCGGCGACGACATCGACCTGCTCAAATTTCCCGCGCCGAAAATTCACGAGCTCGACGGCGGCAGGTTCATCGGCACGGGCTGCATCGCGATCACGCGCGATCCCGAGGACGGCTGGCTCAATTTGGGAACGTATCGCGCGATGGTGCACGACCCGAAGTCCGTCGGGCTTTTCATGTCGTCGGTCGGCAAGCACGGCCGCATGCACATGGAAAAATATTTCAAGCAGGGAAAACCGTGCCCGGTCGTCCTTTGCGTCGGCCAGGACCCGCTGCTGCTTCTGGCCGCGGGAAATCCGATCGAGTTGGGATATTCCGAATACGATTATTGCGGCGGCTTGCGGGGCCGGCCGTTCGATCTCGTCGAGGGCGAAGCGACGGGCTTGCCGTTTCCCGCGCACGCCGAGATCGCGATCGAGGGATTTCTCCATCCAAAAGACATCAAACCGGACGGCCCGTTCGGCGAGTGGCTCGGCTATTACGGCGCGCGCGCGGACGACACGCCGGTGCTGCGCATCGAGCGCGTCTATTACCGGAACGATCCGATTTTATGCGTCGCGCGTCCGGGACGGCCGCCGACCGACTACTCGCTGGCCAAGGGCATGACGCGCGCCGCGCAGCTTTGGGACCGCGTCGAGAAAGCCGGTCTGCCGAACGTCAAGGGAGTCTGGTCGCTCGAGCCCGGGATCGGCAGCCTCTTCACCGTCATCTCGATCAAGCAGGCCTATCCCGGCCATTCGCGCCAGGCGCTCGTTCTCGCGGCGCAGTCGATGGGCGGCGCCTACAACGGCCGCTTCACCGTCGTCGTCGACGACGATATCGATCCGACCAGTCAGTTCGACGTGCTGTGGGCGATGGCGACGCGCTGCGACCCCGAGCACGCGATCGAAATCATCCGGCGCTCGGCCAGCGGCGCGCTCGACGTCTGCATCTCGCGGGATGCCAAGGGCCACAACTCGCGCGCTCTGATCGACGCCTGCATGCCGTACGAGCGCCGGCACGAATTCCCGCCGGTGGCGGAATCGAGCGAAGAATTGAAGGCGAAAATACGGGAGAAGTGGAAGGAAGACATCTATGGTTAACGCGCGGCGCCTGCTGACGTTAGGTCTCGCGCTTTTCTTGTGCGATCTCACGCCGCCCGCGCTTGCCACCGAGGAGCCGCTCAGGGCGGGAACGATTTTCAGCGCCACCCAGGCGCCTTTATGGGCGGCGAAGGAAGGACGCTACTTCGAGAAATACGGCATCAAAAATCTCGAGGTGATCCAGTTCTCCGGCGGGCAGCCGGTCACGCGCGCGTTGATCGCCGGGGACCTCCAGATCAGCACGACCGGCGGCGCCGCAGTGGTCAACGCCCGGCTCAAAGGCGCCGACACGATGATCATCGCGCGCACCGTCGGTGTCTTCCCGTACACACTCTATGTAGGCAAAGAGATTCGCGACGCCGCCGACCTCAAAGGGAAGCGGCTAGCCGTGAGCACGATCGGCGGCTCGGGGTATGTCGCCGCGCAGTACGCGCTTAGAAAGCTCGGCCTGGATCCCGACAAGGACGTGACCATGCTGCAGGTCGGCGACTTCGGCTCGCGGCTGGCGTCGCTGGCATCCGGAACCGTGCAGGGAACGTTGTTGCTGCCGCCGTTCACCTTGCGGGCGAGAGAGCTGGGCTTGCGTCCGCTTTACGACTTGGTCGCGAGCGGCATCCACTACCCGATCAACCAGATCACGACGCGGCAGTCCTTCGTCAAATCGCAGCGCGAGACCGTGAAGAATTTCATGAAGGGTTTCGTCGCCGGGCTGGCGCGCTTTCGCACCGACCGTAATTTCGGCGTGCAAGTTCTGGGCAAGAACCTGCGCGAAAACGATGCCAAGATCCTGCAAGAAAGTTACGAGTTTTGGCTCAAGGTGTTTCCGAAGATTCCCAGCCCCGGGCCGGAAGACGCGACGGTCTTTCTCGAGCTGATGCAAATCAAGGAACAACACGACTGGAAGGAGTTCGTCGATCCCAGTATCATGGAGGATCTGGAGCGCGAAGGATTTCTCGCCACGGTTTACAAATAAGGAAACAAAATGGCACTAAAACTCACGATGACCTGCGGGCCGTACGACCGCGTTCAGGCGCTCGTCAACGGGACCGTCAAGCCGCAAGGGATCGATCTCGCTATTCAGATCGCCAAGGACCCGGGACGGCCGAAGGCGGTGCGCGAGGGAAACTTCGACGTCGCTGAATTCTACAGCGGCCTCTACATCGCCGATCTGGCGCACAAGACTTTCGGCTACACGGCCATACCGATTTTTGTAAAGCGCATGTTTCGCCACTCCTACATCTACGTCAACAAGCGCGCCGGCATCCGCTCGCCGGCGGATCTGAACGGCAAGCGCATCGGCATCCAAACCTGGTTCACGACCACGGCGCTCTGGGCGCGGGGAATTCTCGAAGACGAATACGGCGTCGATCTAAAATCGATCACCTGGGTCGCCGACCGCCGGGAAGGCATCGGCGATTGGAAGGCGCCCTCTTGGCTCAAACTGGAAATCGCGCCAAAAGGAGTGAAGCAGCACGAGCTGCTCGCGAGCGGTCAAGTGGACGCCGGCATTACGACCATGACGTGGGCGCCGGGCGATCCCGACATCGATTTTCTCTTTTCCAACCACGCCGAGCTGGAGCGCGACTACTTCAAGCGCACGGGTTTTTTCCCCATCATGCACACGCTGCTCATCAAAACCGACGTGTTGGAACAAAACCCGTGGGTGGCGATGAGCCTGTTCAACGCCTGGCAGGAATCGAAGGAGCGCTGCTACGAATGGCTCGAATGGCAGCGCGTGCATCAAACTGGGCTCTGGTTTCGCGCGTTGTGGGAAGAGGAGCGCGCCGCGGCGGGCCGCGATTTTTACCTGTGGGGATTTAAAAAGACGCGGGCCGAGGTGGACCAGATGCTCGAGTACTCGCATCGTCATGGCATGACCCCGAGAAGGCACGCGCCCGAGGAGATGTTCCACCCGAGCACGCTGGAGACCTGAAAAGGATGAAGGATGAGGGCTGAAGGATGAAAAAAATGCGCTCTTCCGTCATCCTCTTCCGTTTTCCGGTGTCATATTTCATCCTTTCTCTATAAGGAGGCTGCTATGGCCACTTACATCGTTCTCGTCAATTTCACGGAGCAAGGCGTTCGCAACGTGAAGCAGACTACTGAAAGGGCCAAGGCGATAAGCGCCGCGGGAACTAAACTCGGGGTCAAGGTCAAGGAGACCTACTGGACGATGGGCACGTGCGACGCCGTGCTGATCGCCGAAGCGCCGAACGACGAGGCGATGACGGCTCTGTCCTTGAGCGTAAGCTCGCTTGGCAACATCCGCACGCAGACGATGCGCGCGTACTCGGCGGACGAGATGAACAAGATTCTGGCAAAGGTGGGGTAAGATCCGTTTCGTTAATCTGTTATCCGTGTATTTATTCGCCGCACCGTTCTCTAACCCTCTCCCTCAGGGAGAGGGAAGGGTGAGTGGCCAAAAAAAACTGGGGAGAAAGGAAGCAATGTAAATGAATCAAACCATCGGCAAACGTTTTCCCGACCTGGAAATGGCCGCGGACGACGGCAAAAAAATAAAACTCTCCGAGATCGCCGCGAATTTTCCGCTGATTTTGGTTTTTTACCGCGGCTATTGGTGACCGAAGTGCCAGGTGCAGTTGCGCCTGTTAACGGAATTTCAAAAAGAGCTGGCGGTGAATTATTGCAAGCTCGCCGGCGCCAGCGTCGATCCGCCCGAAGTCACCGGCGCCTTCAAGGCCGGGCTCGGCGCGGCGTTTCCGTTCTTGAGCGACCACGATCGCGCCGCGATCCATCAGTTGGACATGATCGAGAAATCCAAGTCGCGCGGCGAGACCGCGATCCCGTATACTTTTTCATTGATGCCCGATCTCACGGTGCACAATATCTACTGCGGCTACTGGTTCGTCGGCCGCGCGACGGTCGAAGAGCTGCGCCAGGACTTGCGCGCGATGATGAAAAAGTCCCGGCCGGATTTCGACCCGCAGGCGTGAATCAAGCGATGGCGAAATCGCAAGGCCTGGTGGCCGTGGCGGTCATCGGTTTTCTCCTGTTCGCCGCCGCGCTGATTTGGTTCGTGAGCCGCCTCGTGCGCAGCACGCGCGCCGACGTGCTGGCCACCTTCCCCGTGGCGCCCGAGCAGGAGGTCAACCTGCCCGCGCTCGGCGAAGTGCTGCTGATGGTCGAAGCGCCGCGCTTCTCGAAAGACTACATGGAATTCCAGTTCGAGCTGGTCGAGAAGCAGACCGGCCGCTCCACGCGGGTGGGATATCACGTCATGCAGAACCGGGGCGCGGTTTACGGCGTGAAGACCATGCGAGTGTCGTTTGAGCGCATGACCTTGCCGCAAGCAGGCGCTTACGTCATTCGAGCTCACGGACTACAGGCCGGCAAAGATTATTCGGACTATCGCGTCATGCTGTCGCGCCCGTTCATGGGGCGCCTCGTCTTTCAGATCGTCGGCATCATCCTCTGCGCCGGCGGCATGCTCGGCAGCTTGATCTGGGGCTTGTGGCTTTTGGGAATGGTCAAGCAGCAGCCGGAGCCGGCGACGCAAACCATCGCGCCGCGGACCGATGTGCCGACGATCGATCTGGAAACGTGGAAACGCCGGCAAAGACAAGAACAATCGCCGAAACAATAGAGATCCCGCCTCTCCATATCCGTCCGCAAAAAGATAGGCGGCGCGGGTCCGCAAACGACGCCGATACCTTGCCGGCTCCTGGACGCTTGCGGCGCCTAGAAATCCCGTCCCGATTGCGTTAGGAAATTCTAACCAGCCGCCGGCGGAAAGGTTCGAGTTCAACCAGCTCATGTCATTCATCCGCAAACACCCGCGCCTCACCCTCGTGGCGATCCAAGCCCTCATCCTGGTGGCTCTCGCTTTGGCGGCCGAGCTCGTGCTGCGCTTCCTCGTATCCTACAGGATCGACTACTATACGTACGTTTCGACCTCCAGTTCGGTCCTCAAATATCCCTATGGGGACATCTTCGTCAATTCTCACGGGTATCCCGACGTCGAATGGGATTTGACCGACCGGCGCGCGCGGATCGGCGTGATCGGGGACTCCGTGACATGGGGGGTGGGCGCCGGGGCCGGCTATCGTTATACGGACCTGCTCGCGAAGCGATTCCTGGACCGGGCTTTTTTTAATTTCTCGGGTGTGGGTCAGAACGGCATCGAAGGAGATGAGGACATCGAAGAGGTCCTGGGGCTCGTCAGGCGCTACGGCCTCAAAAAAGTGGTCTACGGAATGAACTTGAACGACATCCTCCCGCCCAACGAGCCTGGGAAACCGGCGCGGCACACCTTCGTCACCGAGGCGATGGACTTCGCCACCGAGTACTTCGATTATTTACGCGGCCGCTCGTACCTCTACACCACGCTGCGGACGCAAGTGAAAGTCGCGCTCCTACGCTTGGGATATGAGATGCATGGCCTGGAGGCCTTCGAATTGATGCCGTCGAAGAATGAAAAGGTCATTCGTGATACCGCCGGCCGCATCAACGCGCTGGCGCGCGCCCTGGGACGGGAAGGAGTGGGCTTTTGCGTAGTGGTCTTTCCCTACGAGATGCAGATATCAGCCGAAGCCGCGAAAACCTACGCCGGGCTCGGCATCAAATGGGAAGCGGCGTTTGAAAACGGCCTGACACAAAAAATTTTGATGTCGTCGTTCGATCGGTCATTCACGGCGGTCGACGTGCTCGACGGGTTCCGCAAAATCGTCGGCGACACAAAAGCGGCGCGAGTCGGTGAATATTTCGTCTACAATAAAGGCGACAAGCTGGATTGGAACCACCCCAACCGGGCCGGACACCGGGTGATCGCCGACTATCTTGCAACGGCGGCGCCTGAATGCGTAAAGCCTTGAGCCGTTTCCTTTCCGAGCCGATAAAAATTCCAAACACGAGGATTATCGAGGCGCACGCGATAAATGCCATCGAAACGCGAGTCAATCGGAGGCATCGGCCAAGAGCTTGCAAGATCGCTGTTAAGCGGATAAACTTTTTTTCTCATGGCGCCCGACGAGATCAAATCCGCGCTGGACAAGGCGATGCCGGGGGCTACGATCGACATTCGGGACCTGACCGGCGGCGGCGATCATTTTCAGGTGATCATCGTTTCTCCGTTGTTCGAAGGCAAAGGTCTGGTGGACCAGCACCAGATGGTCTACGCGGCGCTGCGCGACGCGCTCGGCAGCGAGCGGATTCACGCGCTGGCGCTGAAGACCTACACGCCGGATCAGTGGGAGCGTCTGGGAACGTAAGTCGAAAGGAGATTCATCATGGCGGAAGACGTACTGTCCAAGATCGACCAGCAGGTAAAGAATAATAAGGTCATGCTTTTCATGAAGGGCGACCCGAACGCGCCGCAGTGCGGCTTCTCGGCGCACACCGTGGAGATTCTCCAATCCTACGGCTATCCGTTTGCGACGGCCGACGTGCTCGCCGACCCGGCGGTCAGGGACGGCATCAAGCGTTATTCCAATTGGCCGACGATTCCTCAGGTGTTCATCGACGGGAAATTCGTCGGCGGCTGCGACATCGTGCACGAGCTGCACGAGCGCGGCGAGCTCGCGCCGATGCTGAAGAACGCTTTCGAGAAATAAACCGCCGGAGGGAAAGATGGCCGGGGAAGCGATCAAGTTCTACTACAAAGCCACCTGAACCACCTGCCGCAAAGCAAGAAGTTTCTTGCAGGCAAAAAAGGCGCCGCTGGAAGAGCGGGAATACGGCAAGAGCCCTTTTACGGAGAAAGAATTGAGAGACTTGATCGGCGATGAGCCGGTGGCGAACATTCTCAACCCGCGCAACTTGCTTTATCGCGAACGCAACATGAAGCAAAAGCCGCCTGCCAAGGAAGAGGCGATTCGGCTCATTCTCAAGGAGCAGAACCTGCTCAGGCGGCCGGTGATCGTCAAAGGCAAGAAAAAGATTCTCGGCTTCAACGAGTCCGAAATGGCGAAGCTTCTCTGACAAATCTCCGGAGGTCGATATGCCCCATTCGATTCGCCGCAACGAGTTGCACGCCCGCCGCGTGCGGCGGCAACATTTGAAAAAGCTGCGCGTGCGCTACGCCAAAGCCAAAACCAACGGGGATAAGGACAAGATTTTAGAAAAAGTGTCGCGGGTCGCTCCGGGTCTTTCGTCGGAGCAATTTCTCGCGCCGATTAAAACTTAAACGTGTCATAGGCCTATCGGTCTCCTGGTTACGCACCGGCCCGTTGGCCGGTATCGCTCGGAGGGTCACTGTGAAATTGCGCGATCACCCTCTAATGTCCCACCGGGGTGTTCACAGTTGGCCGCCGCCTTGGACCTGGGTGGGCGGAAAGGAGAATGAGCGCCCTGAAGGAGAGATCGGCATCCTGCAGACGATACGAAGATCGCTCATGGAGCGGGGCGATCGTTGTTTTTTGTACGTCGAGTACGAAGGCTCCACCTACATCGGTTGCCTGCTGATCGAAAACCCGCCCTTCTGCCGTCAAATTGCCGACCTGCTGGAGGCTCACCGCGGCATGAGCATCCAAGAAATCGGCGACCTGGACGTAGGTTATCTTTTGTAACCTCCGCACAAGCTGCGCGCCAAGTTTTTCAGCGGTCACCAGCCGACAGTTCCGTCGAATCTAGTTTGATCCGGCTCGTTGTAGATGGATTCATAGACGATGTCCACTTTGATATGGCGCACCGCCTCGATAAACTGCCGCCGGTGCTCCTCGCTCAAGGTCTTCCATTCAGACTGGTCGACCCAAAGGATCGGGCGGCTTTCTCCGGCCTGGAGCACCTCAACCGCCCCATAGTGAACCCACGGTTGGTCGATTGTCTTCAGGCGCTGCAGAGTCTTAATCCACCCCTGCCGTGAAAATCCCAATTTTTCTTTGTCCACCCATACAGTCGCGCTTTTTATCACGGCCGGGCCGGTCCCTTTGTTCAACAAAACTAAACCCACCTCGCGGTCTGACGTGGCTCTTTGCCCGAGCATGATCAATTTAGGTCGGATCGTGAGGCGATTATGCCGCCGATTTTCCATACCCTGCCACACGGCCAAAGTTAGCGACGCGATCGCGGTGATGGTCGCCGTGACGGAAAGGATCCTGTCGGTCTTGCTCTTCGGTGCGTCACTCATGCGCGTTCCTACGCCGCCTGGCCTTGAATTCTTCGCCGCAGCTCGAGCGGCGACGAGACGTCGTGAAAAACCTCGCGCACGCCGCCGGTCCCCGTGATCGTCACCGAGCCATAATTGAAAAGACGTCCCATCACGCTTTGATCGACCAAGATCGCTTCGACGTGCCGGAGCAGTAGCTCCAAGGTTCGCCTGCGGATAAAGCCGACTTTGAAGACCACGCGCTTGGTCGTGACGCCGAACTCGGAAGTCTTGTAGCGCACGACAGGCGGAATCAGGATCAGCATGCCGAGGAGAATGGCGATCCCTCCCGCGATCGGCTCCACCGTGAGCAAATACGCTCCGATCACGATGACGAAAAACGCGACGAAAAACGCCTTGAGAAAAATAATCCAGTGGAGCTTGGCCAGATAAACGATCTGCTCGTCGGGCAGCAGGTTGGATTCGATGTAGCCCACAACGCGTTCGTCCAAACCTCTTTTCTTCGATTAGTCGAGAACCGTTACGCAGCCGGTACCTGAGTTGTCATGTTCTCTAGCGCACGACCACGTGTCCGGACAATCTGCCGAGAATCTCTTCCGCGACCTCGCATTTTTTGAAATTGACGCTTTTGAAAATTCCTTCCCGCGTTTCGATTTCCATATAGCCGCAGGTTCGATAGGCGCCGACGCCGCGCACGTCGACCAGGTCGGAGCGTTGGATCGCACGCCACGGGCGCGGCCACATATAGACCAACTCGATGCGGTCCGGCGCGATCGCGATCGCGTGGAATCGATCGAACATCGAAACGCCGAGAAACCAGAGGGCGAAGACCGCGACAATCGCGAAAAACAACGACGCGCCGCTGAAGCGCGGCAGCTTGCTCGACGTTCTTCGATGGGCGCCGGCGCGACAGGACCGAACGAAAACGACGGCGGAGACGAAAAAGCCGCAGGAGATGACCAGAGCCAGAAAATAAATCATCCAGGGTGAAAACTCATCGAGGATTTTTATTTCCATGGATCTTCCTTACGGCGGCCCCGCAACAATCTTTATTCCGCCAGCGTCGCCATCAACCTTCCATACCCTTCGACTTTTTCTTTGACGTGCGCCAGCTCCAGCGCGTACCAGATGTACGCCTGGCAGCTCGTCACCACCGGCTTTTGGATCTCGCTTTCGAGCAGCGCGACGTCGCCGATCGTCGGCCAGCGCGGGCACGGAACGAAGATGCCGTCGGCCTCCGGCGCCTTCTCGTAGAGCCGCTTGGCGATTCGGTAGGAGGCGTGCTCGGGCAGGTCGGCGATCCGAGAGTTCTGGCGGATGCCGTAGCCCTCGATTTTCAAGACTTCGAAGCCCGACGCTTCGAGAAATTTTTTCATTCTTTGGTTCAGCTCGTCCTCGTGCGGCGTCGCGACCACGACTTTTTTGACGCCGAGCCGGCGCAGCGCCTCGATCTCGCCCGTGATCCCCGCGAAGACCGGAATGCCCGCTTTCTCCGACAGCGCCCGGCCGATCTCGATGTCGCTGCCGTAGCCGAGCTTGGTGAATAGCGGCGAGCCGCCGATGATGATCACGTCGCAATTGTTCTCGGCGAGATCGAGCGCCGCCTCTTCGATGCGCTTGAGCTGCTTGTCGAAGTCGGTATCGACGAGTTGGCGGATCGTGCCGGTCGTATTCAGCAGCATGAAGCCCGCCGGCAGCATCCGGTAAAATTCGTAAACCAGCACGTCCCCGCGCGACGGGGCCACGTGTCCTACTCGCGCGCGCCAGCCATACATGTTCGACGCCTCCCGCCGGACTCTATCTCAGATAGCCCAGCAGCTCGTTGAAATTTTTTATTCTTTTGACTCTCGGATGAGTAAAGGACTGATTGTACAGGCGGTGCGGCATGAAAACCGCAGCCTGAGTTTTTTCCGCCACGTCCTGGCAGTTTTCCGACCGGTCGTCGACGAAAAGCTTGACGCCCAGGCTTTCCACCAGGGTGGATTTGTATTCCTGGGTAAAATGGATCACCGGCTTGGTGATGCCGTGCCTGTGCAGCCAATCGGACGTGACCTGATGGATGTCGTAGGTGTCGTGCGGGTGGCGATGCGTGATGAAGACGAGCCGTCCCTTGCGGCTGAGATCCTCCAGAGCTTCCCACTCCGACGGCGCCAGCAGCGGCGCCAGCCGGGGCCAGAAGTCCCGTTCGTGCGAGAGCGCTCTCAGGCATCCTTCCAATATCTCGTCCGTTACCACCGGATGGCCTTTAAAGCTCAAATCGGTGATCGTATCCGCCAGGATGGCGCAGCCGGCTTTGGCCTCGATCAAGCGCAGGAACGGGCCGAGAAAATCCGCCACGACGCCGTCGATGTCGAGTCCCACGAGCATGGCAACAATGTAAGTTAAAAGCCGTCATGCGTCAAATATTTATCTGCTTTCATGGCGATCATGTGCGCACCGCCGCTGTTGACGCTCGCCCGCCGCTGGATTAAAGGTAGCTCAAGTTCCGAAGAGACCGGAGCGGCGAAGGAGTTTTCATGTCGAAGCGGTTTGTGACCGCCGTGGGTGCGATTGTCTTGTCGTTGATTGCATTCTCCGCCCGCGCGCAGACAATCCGCATCAGCTACTCCGGCACTTCGGGGCAGAATCTCCCCTTCTGGGTCACTTACGACGCCGGCCTGTTCAAAAAATACGGCGTGCCTGCGGAGCTGATTCTAGTCTCCGGCGGTCTCACCAACATTCAAGCCGTGCTGGCGAACGAGATCCGATTTTCCTACCTCGGCGGCGCCTCGCCGATCCAGGCGGCGCTCCAGGGCGCCGATCTGGTCATTCTCGCCACGGCGTACGACTTGATGCCGTACGGGCTGATCACGACCAGCGCGATCCGGCTGGAGCAGGAAGGCTTCGCCAAAAAACTCGCAAAGGAGATCAAGTGACCCAGGCAAAACGTCAAGACAAGACAACCGAGGTTCTCAAGCAACTGGATCGCAAGCGCCTGATCGACATCGCCAAGAACGTCGCCGAGATCGTCAGCATCACCGGGGAGGAAAAAGCGATCGCCGAATATCTCGGCGGAGAGTTCGCCGCGCTCGGCATGGAGGTCCGCTACCAGGAAGTGGAAGAAGGCCGGCCGAACGTGATCGGCACGCTCAGAGGAACAGGCGGCGGCGCGACTTTGATGTTCTGCGCCCACATGGACCATTTCGACAATCCTCAGGAGACCAAGGTCGAAGGCGACCGGATCTACGGACGCGGCCTGGTGAACATGAAGTGCGCCTTCCCCTGCTACATCATGGCGGTGGAGATGCTGAAGAAGGCCGGAGTCGAGCTCAAGGGCGACGTCATCGTCTCCGGCGTCGTCGGGGAAATCGAGAAGGCGCAGGTCGGGAGATTTAGCGGCAAGACTTACCGCGGCGCCGGCGTCGGCGCGCGCTACATGATGGACCACGGCGTCACCGCCGACATGTGCATCATCGGCGAGCCGACCGGGTTGCAGTTGCAGATCGGCAACGCGGGACTCATCTGGGCCGAGGTGACGGTCGAAGGGCGGGCGGAGAACTTCGTGCTCCAGGCGGGCAAAGTCGCGCAGGCGATTCAGGACTGGGAAAAAGACTACCAGCAGAAATTCGAGCATCCATTCATGCTGCCGACGGTTCAGATCGGCGCGATCGAAGGCGGCAACCCGTTCAAGCCGGGCACGCAGCCGGCGACGCGGCTTTACGTGATCGTAAAAACGCTGCCCGGCACGCCGACGATGGCGATCCAGCGCGAGCTGGAAGCGGTCTGCGCCAAAGTCGAAGAGCGAGAAAAAGACCTCAAGACAAGAGTGCAGCTCTATCTTTCCACGACCGGCTATGAGATTTCCAAAGACGAGAAGATCGTCAAAGTCATGGAACAGGCGCACCAGCAGGTCTTCGGGAAACACGTCGCCTATCCCGTGCCGAAGCGCTACGGCATCACCAGCGACGGCTCGCGCATCGCGTCCTACGGCGTGCCGGTCATCACTTACGGCGCGGGATTCGGCACGCACCTGATCGATCCCACCGAGCCGCAGATCACCGAATGGGACAACCCCTCGGGAGTGAGGCGCGGCGTCGGCATTCAGAATATGATCAACTGCACCAAAGTCTACGCGCTGGCGGCGCTGGAAACGTGCGGGAAAAATCGGGAGGAAATCCTGGGTTCACGCTGATCGCGGGAAGACCTTGAACCTTGACCATTGAACCTTGAACCGATGGAAATAACCTTCGCCCACTATCGCAATCGCTTCTGCATGTTCCGCACCTACTACGCGATCGCCGCGGGCATCGTGAAGCCCGACGGCGTCGCGATGTCGGTCATCGAAGTGCCGGACCCGCCGAGCCGCGCGCAGGAGGAGGCGCTGATCAAAGGCGACGTCCAGGTCGCCAACTTGTATCTGCCGAATTTTCTCCGGTGCAAAATCGACGGCGCCCCGATCGTCGGCCTCTCGACCGAATGGAAATCGACGGTCAAGGGAAACGGCATGTTTGTCCGCGCCGGCGGGCCGGTCAAGACGCCGAAGGATCTAACCGGCCGGCTGATCGCCACCCATCACAAGACGCCGCACGTGGTGCACCGTTACCTGCTGAAACACCGCTACAACGTGGACGAGCGAAGCCTCCGCTGGGAATCTCATCCCCAGGAAGAGCTGCTCGACATCCTGAAGAGCGGCAAAGCCGACGCCGTGGTTTTGATCGACCAGTTCTTTTTTCGCGGCGAGCAGGATGAAACCGTCCGCTGCCTCTACACCGACGGCGCAGCCTGGAACGCGCTCACCGATTTTCCGGAGATGATCAAGCACATGGTCGCGATCCGCGAGCCGCTGTGGCGCGACCATCCGGAGCTAAGAGAAAAGCTGCTTACGGCGTTCAAAGCGTCGATCGCGTACAGCGAGCGGCATCTGCCGGAGATCGCCGAGAAATTCATGGCGCGTTACGGCGGCGAGCGCGACGCGATTCTGGCCTCCGCGCGCTATCCCAAGATCGAATTCACGTTCACCGACGCGGAGCGGAAGATCGCCGAGGCGGAGATGAAGATGCTGGCCGAGATGGGCGAGCTGCCGCGCGAGATTCCCATCGCGCCGCTCTTCGTGATATAGCCTAAGCGTAATCTTGAATTATGAATTTTGAATTATCGGAGTCTTTCTGTCCTTCATCATTCGACATTTAACATTCAACATTCTCGCGGCGGTCGTCGTGCTGTCATGCCTCCACGCCGCTTCGCTTCAGGCCCAGGAGAAGAGGAACATCCGCCTGGTTTTAGTGAGCCTCTCGTGGAACAGCGAGATTCCGCTGCGCATCGCTATCGCCAAAGGTTACTTCAAGGAACAGGGACTTTCCTTCGAGCCGATATTCATCCGCGGCGGCCCCGCGGCTCTGGCGGCCATGGTCTCCGGCGACGCCGACTTCGGCAGCATCGGCGGCGCGCAAGCGGTGCTCCGCGCCCGCTCCCGCGGCCTCGACGTCTCGATCATCGGCTCGATCTCCAATACCACCAACTACGCCGTAGTCGGCAGCAAAGGCGTCAAAACCGTCAACGACTTGAAGGGCAAGATCGTCGGCGTGACCGGCGCTGGCGCGTTCTCGGACTTCGCTGTGCGGACGTATTTGAAAAAAAACAGCCTCGAGCCCGATAAAGACGTGATTCTCCGCGCCGTCGGCAACACCACGATGCGCGCCGCGGCCTTGGAGAACGGTCTCGTCGCGGCCGCGCCGTTTTCTCCGGAAGATGCGGTCCGCCTCACCGCCAAGGGTTTTCCGCTGATCGTCAATCTGAGCGAGTCCCTCGGCATTCCGCAAAGCATTCTGATCGCGCGCGACGGCTTGCTGGAAAAGTATCCCGAGACCACCAAGAGGTTTTTGAAGGCGCTGATTCTCGGAATCCAGCTCGCCAAGAAAAATAAAAAGGAAGCGATCAAAGCGGGCTACGAAGCCGGTCTCAAAGGGGAGCCGGACATCGTCAACCGGGCTTACGATCTCTACGCGCCCGGCCTGACGTCCGATCTTTCCATCGCGGTCGACGGCATTCAGCTCATGCTGGACGAGGACATCCGCGCCGGGCTGGTCGATAAGAAAATGACCGTCGAGCGCGTGATCAACGACCGCATCTTGAAACAGGCGCAGGACGAGCTTCGGCGCGAAGGCCGCTTGAGCCCTTAAAGGGTTGGTGAAAAACGTTTCGGACACCCTTCGACAAGCTCAGGGTGAACGGAGATTTGAAAGCATTAGATCTTTTCCGTTCGTGCTGAGCTTGGTCGAAGCACGAATCCCGTCTTTCAGCGGCTTGTGAACTATAACACCAGGAGGGAAAATGAAAATTTGCCACTACAACTCGAACCAAGCGGGCGCCGTCGTCGGCGACCAGGTCTATCCGATCGGCGATGCGCTGGTGAAAGCCGGCCACGTGAGAAGCGGCTACACGATGCTCGAGGTGATCGACGCGCTGGCGAATCAGCCCGCCGCGATGGCGTGCGTGCGCGACGCCGTGCAATCGGCTGCACCGGCGCCGCTCGGCTCCGTCAAGCTGCTGGCGCCGATTTTGAATCCGGGATCGCTGTGGGCGGCGGCCGCCAACTACAAGGCGCATCAAGCCGAAATGAAGATCAAGATGGGGAGCGCGGACCGCGCGGAGCTCAGCAAAGACGAGCTGATGGCCGAGTTTTTTTTGAAGCCCACGTCGTCGATCATCGGCCCGGGCGACACCGTCGTCCTGCCTAAAGTTTCCAAGGACGTGGACTTCGAGTGCGAGCTGTGCGCGGTGATCGGAAAAAAAGCGCGCTACGTGAGCGAAGGCAAAGCGCTCGACTATGTCTTCGGCTACACGATCTGCTGGGACTTGAGCCAGCGCGATCCCTGGGGCCGCGGGCGGCACAACACGCGCAACATCCGCAAGGGCTTCGACACCTTCACCGCGCTGGGGCCCTGGATCGTGACCCGGGACGAGATCGAGGAGCCGCAGAATCTTTCGATCAACGTCGAGCAGAACGGCGAGCCCGCGATGACCGCGCACACGAGCGACATGATCTGCGGCATACGGGAGCACATCCGGTTCTTGAGCAGTTGCCTGACCTTGCGTCCCGGCGATCTCATCACCACCGGCACGCCCGCTGGTGTCAAGAAGCTCGCCGACGGCGACCGGCTCAAGGGAAGCATCGAGAAGATCGGCGCGATGGACCTGAAAGTCGCGGCGGAAAGATAAAAGTGCTGGTGCAATGAGGCGCGATTCTCAAGGCGTGTGGAGATATTTGTGCAAAACTTTCTCGTCGGATCGCTGCTGGCAGCGCTGATCTTGGCCATGCCGCTCGCCGCTCATCCGGCCGCGCCGGCCGAGGTCACCACCGTGGGCGCCGGCAGCGATTCGTGCCGGCAGTGGACTGAGGCCCGTAACGACCCGGGCACACACTACCAATACCGGCAATGGATTTTCGGATTCGTATCGGGCTACAATTCGCACGATCCGTCCAACCAGATCGTGCCGCCGGATAGCAGCGCCGTCATCGAATGGATCGACAACTTCTGCAAGGCCAATCCTCAGCGCGCCTTGTACTTTGCCGCCGCCAGCCTGGCGAAGAAAATGGCGAAATCTGCGCAGCCGCCCAAACCAGCGGCGAAAAAACCCTGACCGCGGGAGGGTTTCATGATTCACACGCGCATCTGCGATCTGCTCGGCATTCAACATCCGATCGTTCTCGGCGGCATGGGCGGGGCGACTTCCGCGCCGCTCGTGGCGGCGGTTTCTAATGCCGGCGCCTTCGGCACGCTCGGAACTTCCGGACTGAACGACGCGCAGCTTAGAGCGGAAGTCGAAGCGATTCGCCGCGCGACGGCGAAGCCTTTCGGCATCAATCACCTGCTTTTCGAGATCGACGAGGACCGTTTCACCTCGACTCTCGAGGCGCGTCCCGCCGTCGTCGCCTTCGCATGGGCGCGCGCCGATCAGGATCTCCGTGCTTACTTCAAGCGCGCGCACGACGCCGGATGCAAGGTCATGCACATGGCCGGCGAGGTACCTGAGGCCGCGCGCGCCGCCGAGGCGGGCGCCGACGTCATCGTCGCTCAGGGCACCGAAGCCGGAGGCCACGTCGGCTGGATGGCCGCGATGCCGCTCGTGCCGATGATCGTTAAAGCCGTCGCGCCGCTGCCGGTGCTGGCCGCCGGCGGCATCGCCGACGGCAAAGGGCTCGCGGCCGCGCTCGCGCTCGGCGCGGACGGCGTTCTCGTCGGCACGCGTTTTATGGCAACTGACGAATCGCCGCTGCACACGAATTTCAAACAAGCCATCGTCCGCAGCGACGGCCATGATACGATGCTCACGGAAATTCCGGACATCGCCTCGGGCCGCGTGTGGCCGGGAGCGATGTCGCGCGCGCGGCGCAACGCGTTCATCGAGCGCTGGGCCGGACGCGAATGGGCGCTGCGGCGCGACCAGCGCGAAGCGGCCAAGGCGGTGCTCGAAGCGCGTAAAAGCGGCGACTCGGACAACGCGCCGCTTTTCATCGGGCAGGACGCCGGGCTGATCGACGCGGTGAAACCCGCGGGTGAGATCGTCGAGACCATGGTCGCGGAAGCCGAGCGGATCATCCAGGAGCGGTTGAGCAAGCTCGTGCGCAGCCGTTAAATCTTCGTCGTCACGCGGACCGCTGAATGGGCTGCCGAAGTTTTGTCTTGCTTCTGTTGACGGTTTCTTGGTCGCTGTTTTTCCACGCCGGCGCCACCGCCGAAGTCATTGCGATCCGTCACGGCACGACGGCGGCCATCAGCACGGAGAAAGTGATCTTGGCCCTCGCCAAGGACGCCGGCATACTCAAGAAGCATGAGCTGGCGGTCGAAGTGGTGCTGATCACGTCGGGCGGAACTTTGGCGACGCAGGCCTTGGTGGGCCGCAGTCTGGATCTTTTAGCGACGGGCGCGACGCCTTTCCTTCACGGCTACACCGAGGGCGCCGACATCAAGATCATCGCCGGCGTGAACAATCGTTTTCCTTACACCTTCATGGCCCGCGGCGACATCACGACGCCGGCGCAGCTCAAAGGCAAAGTCGTCGGCATCACCCGCTTCGGCAGCATCGACGAGCTGGCGACCAAAATGGCTCTGGCGCAATTCGGGCTGAACCCGAAGACCGACGTCAAAATTATTCAGGTCGGCGGCTCGGCGAGCCGCCTGGCCGCGCTTCAATCCGGCAGCATCGACGCCTCGGCTCTGGTCTCCGGCTACAGCAACGTGGGCCGCAAGCTCGGCTTGAACGTTTTGATGGATCTCGCGGAGAAAGACATCGAATATCAGATGACGGCGATCGTGGCGCGCGAAGATTTCCTGAAGAGCCGCGCCGACGCCGTCAGACGTTTCATGCGGGCGTACCTCGAGGGGATTCGGTATTACAAAAGCCATCGAGATGAAGCGATCAAAAAGAGCATGGAGGCGCTCAAGACCGACGATCGGCAGTCGGCCGAGACGGACTACAACACCCGCTCGCGCGCGCTCCCCGACGACGGCAAGCCGACCCTCAAAGGTTTGCAGTTGGCGATCGACGAGTTGGGCAAAGACAACCCCAAAGCCAGAAACATCGCGCCGCAGCAGCTCATCGACTTGAGTTTCCTTCCGTAAAAAGACGCCGCGGCAAAAAATATTTTTGGTAATTATGTTGGGCTTGACACCCACCCGAACAGGTGCTATATTCCAACCTATGAATACAACAAAGCCTTCGATGACCCTGGCCCAGATGATGCGGCGCTTCTCGACCGAGCAGGCATGTAAGTCCTTCCTTAAGGCTATGCGCTGGCCTGATGGAGTACGCTGCCCACGCTGCAACAATGAAAAGGTTTACGAGCT
>DASXRG010000125.1:0-1614 GCA_036506735.1 Binatia bacterium
CGCAGGCCCCTGGCGAATATTTTCATGCCGCTGCCGTCGGGATTCATCTCTAAGATCCCGGCGCGTCGCTGATCTTTTTCCCACTCGTTTTCCTCGTCTACGTTGGAAGCGGAACCGACGGCAACGTAGATTTTTTTGCCCTCCGGATCGGCGAGGAGATTGCGTGTATAGTGGCCGCCGGCGGGAAGGTCGAGAATCTTCTCACCCTTGCCTCCGATCTTGGTTTGGCCGGCCTTGTACGGGTAGCGAACGACGCTGTCCGTGTTGCCGACGTAAAACCAATTTCCCAAAACGGCCATACCATGCGGCATGTTCAGTCCAGTCAAGAAAACTTCGCGGACGTCGGGCTTGCCATCTCCGTCGGTGTCGCGGAAAAGCGTAATCCGGTTGCCTGATTTCTCGGGGCGATCGGCACGCCCGGGCCACTCGCGAGTCGCTTCTACTACGAGTATGTCTTTATTGGGCAACACGTACGCCTGGCGCGGGTTATCAAGATTCTCGGCGAATAAACTCACTTCGAAGCCCGGCGCGGCGACAGGCATTTTTCCCTTGGGCCAGCCAATGACTTTCGAATTATTCCGGGCCGAAGGCGTGGCGAAAGGCATCGGCAGCTGGAGTTGGTCAGAAGGACCCGTGCCGGGCGCGTAGTTGACCTTGAGTGAATCGTTTCGAGCGGTTGCGCAAGAAAAAGTTCCTGCGGCAACCAACACAAGTGCGATCGCGGGCAAGGATCGATAGAACATGGAATTGTCCTCCTTCTTCTTTTCGATCGAGAGACTTTGAAATCTCTACCGGCGGAATATACAACAAATGCCGCGGTGCGGAAACGCGTGCAATGAATCGGTTGTGCACGGTTTATGTCCGTTCTAATATCGGCTCCGATCGGAGGAGGCGTGCATGCATTACCGTGATTTGCGCGGTTGGTTGGATGCCGTGGACTCGTTCGGCGAGCTTCGAATTGTCGAAGGCGCCGATTGGAATCACGAAATCGGCGCGGTGGCGGAAGTTGCCGCGCACATCGATCCGCCGCCGGCAGTGCTGTTCGACAAGATCAAGGACTACCCGCCGGGCCGGCGGGTTCTGACCGGCATTCACAACCCGACGCTCAAGCGTCAATGTCTCACCAATCATTTACCGCTCGATTACAGCCGCGATCAATTCATCGATGCTTGGAAGAAGCGCTTAGATAAGCCCAAGATGATTCCGCCGCGAGTGGTCGACTCGGGTCCGCTGATGGAAAACGTCTTGGAGGGCAAAGACATCGATCTCTTGTCGTTGCCCGCGCCGTTTTGGCACGAAGGAGATGGCGGCCGCTATATCGGCTCGCTCGACATCACAATCAGTCGTGATCCCGACGAAGGCTGGATCAATCTCGGCTGTTATCGCGTGATGGTGCACGATCGCGATACACTGGCGCTTTATATCTCTCCTGGCCATCACGGCAATATTCACCGGCAAAAATATTTTGACCAAGGCGAACCGTTTCCGGTTGCCATCAGTTTCGGTCCGGATCCGCTGCTGTGGTTCTTCAGCCAGATGGAAATTCCTACTGGAGAATCGGAATATGACTATGCCGGTGGCGTGCGCGGCGAACCGTTCGAAGTTGTCCGCGGC
>DASXRG010000126.1:0-12114 GCA_036506735.1 Binatia bacterium
GGATCAGCCTGCCCACAAGCCCCGAGATAATCGCCAGATAAATTCCGAACAGCGCCAAGGTGATCAGGAGATTCCTTTTCCAGTCAGGGCTCAAGGCGATGCCGAAAGGGATTCCGATGATGAAGCCGATGATGTGGGCGACGTAGGCGACGTGCGGATCGTAGCCCGGGATGACGCTGGGATCGTAAACCACGACGACGTTGTAGACGAAGTAAATGATCGCGACCAGTCCCTGTGGCGCGAAGAAAAGCCAGGAAAATTTAAGCGGTCGCACCAGCATCACACAGGCCGCGACGGTAAAAATCGCCGCCGAAGCGCCGAGCATGCCGGTGCCCCGAGGCACAACCAGAGCGCTCAGCAGGAAGCTCGCGAATCCGCCAGTGAAAAAGACCGCGAGATACTTTCCCGGCCCGACGGTTTTTTCCAGCGTGTTGCCGAAGACGAAGAGGAAAAGCATGTTACCCACAAGATGCAGGACGCTCCCGTGGAGGAAAAGCGCCGCGGGTAACGTCCAGACCCTGCCGTGAACGAAATTAGTGGAGCTGAAAATTAGATTGTGCTCGGCAAACGCCGGCGGCTGCTGCCAGGCCCAGAGGCTGGCGATCACGCACGCGAGGATCAAAACGGTGTTGACGCGCATGGGTTATATATAGCCCTGCGCTCGCGCCAGATTGATCAGCAGCTCCTCGAAATCCTCAAGGGAGTTTTGGCGCGGCGAGGCGCCGAGATGCGGTGTGACGATGACGTTTGGAAATCCTAGCAACGGGTCGTCGGTCCGTCCCGGCTCTTCGTAGGGCACGTCGAGACCGAAGCCGCCGAGTCTGCCGGAGTTCAGCGAATCGATGAGCGCCGCCCGATCGATCAGTTGCGGCTGCGATACGTTGATCAGCAACGCTCCGGGTTTGATGATTCCAAGCTCGCTGCGGCCGATGATGCCCCGTGTCGCGTCGCCGCCGGGTAAATGCAAACTCACGCAGTCCGATTGCGCCAGCAGCTCGTCGAGCGCGCAATAGGTCGTCTGGTGACGTTGCTCCTCCTGCTCCGATAAGCGATGGCGTTGCGTGTGTACGATGCGCATGCCGAGCGCCGCCGCGCGCAGCGCCAGCTCGCGGCCGATCTCGCCGAAGCCGATGATGCCGAGCTGGCGGCCGGAAAGGGTCCCAAGGCCGCGAACGCGCGCCCAATTGCCGTTGGCGGTATGCGCGCGGTCGTAGGTCGTCGGCTCGTAACCGGCCGCGCGGAGCTGTTCGACGCTGATACGATTGGCAGTCTGGTGTAGCTTTCGCGCCAGCGCGAGCAGCAGGGCCAAGGCATGCTCGGCGGTGGCGATGTTGGCGCGCCGCCTGACGGTGAGGACGCGGACGCCCGCGCGCTCGCACGCGGTGCGATCGATGAGCGCAGTAATGGCGCCGTATTTTTGCACCGCCTTGAGCGCGCCGCCGGCGGCGGCGATCTCCGCCGGGCCGATTTTAAATCCCTCTACCACGACGACGTTTGCGCCGGCAAGAGCCGCGCCGAGCGCCGCTTCGTCCGTGACGAGGCGGACCTCGGCTGGGTAGAGCTTCCCGATGCGCGCGCGCAGCCGCTCGCACCAGCCGGCAAAGTCGGGCAGGTCGTGCGCGACGAAGTCGGCAAACGCAGCCGTGCGCGCCGCGGGCGTCGCCGGATCGAGAATGACCTGGATCAAACGCAGAAACGGATCGTCTTCGACGACGATGATCGGCCGGCGCGAAGTGG
Organism: Binatia bacterium; assembly: GCA_036506735.1. GTDB lineage: Bacteria > Desulfobacterota > Binatia > UBA9968 > UBA9968 > JAJPJQ01. The sequence goes on from DASXRG010000126.1 coordinate 1,738, forward strand.
TCATGGAGAAATTAGCCCGGCTCGGGATCGATCTTCAACGCCCGCAACACGCGCGTGTGCATGTTGTAGGCGCCGATCAGCATCGTGAGCTCCACCGTCTGGCGCTCGCTGAAATGTTCTCTCAGCCCGCCGAACACCGCGTCAGGGACGTCGATATCGCGCGTCATGGCGTCGACATAGGCCAGCAGGCTGCGTTGCCGCAGGCTGAACAGCGGCGATTCTTGCCAATTTTCCAGCGCATCGACCTGCGCCTCGGTGAGCCCCTCTTTCAGAGCGTAGTTTGGACCGTGCGCGCGCAGGATGTAATCGGCCCCGTTCAGGATCGCGACGCGCATAACCGCCAGCTCGCGACTTTGGCCCTCGAGTTCGGTCTGGTAACGGACCGCTTGGTTCAGTTCGAACCAACCGTTCGCCAGCGCCGGGCTGTGCAGCATCAATCGATAAATATTCAACAGGCGGCCGCCCCGCGCGCCGCGGACTTTGGCGATGAAATCCGACAACTCCGGATGATTTTGTCCGTCGATTAACGAGACGCGCGCCATGGGATTCTTTCCGCCGACGCGTTCAGCTTACAAGAGACGGGGCTCCAATTGCAATTCAGCAAAAAGACGGAGAGAGCGGCGAGCCAGTCGCTGCCCTCTCCGACGGCTACCCAAGGCACACTTCTGCGTCCCTAGGCTTAAATATTTGTGGTTTCTTTCTTGCTCGCCCGTCTTAAGCGTTTCTTCGATCGCAGAAATACTTGGGACAGGTCGTTGAGAGTGCCTCCTTTCTCCATTCGGCGAAATTTGAAAGTGACAAGTGCAAGGCGCATTCCAATTTACGCCGGCAAAAAAACCGGCCGAACAACGGTGAAATTTTTTTTGCCGATTATTTTCTGACGCCGGCGTTGCAGGCGTCGCCCTGCATTTTCGCGGAATCGCCTACAATGCGAAGCGTCAACGCCGGCGCAATTCGCTTCATTGACAGTTTCGCCGCAGCGGTGTTATTCAGGGGCAAAAAGGAGGGAGAACCCACATGCCGCTTCACGTGAAAAGCGAAAATGTGCCGCAGCGGAAAGGAATTCGAACCGGCAGCGAAGGCGAGGGCTCGATGATCTCACACAAAGGCTACGGCAACGAATGCAGCTTGATGGTCGCCACGCGCGGCCCCGGCTATCATACCAGGCCTCACGTGCACGAATCGGAGCAGATCAATTACGTGCTCGACGGTGAGATCTGGTTCTTCGTGGAAGAGCAGGGTTTCCATTGTAAAAAGGGCGATTTCCAGCGGGTGCCGGCGAACAAAGTCCATTGGGCGTGGAACCACTCGGATAAAGACGCGGTGGTAGCCGAGGCACACGCGCCGGGCCTGATCGGAGAGAGAGCGGGCCAGGGAGCGGTGGCGCTGTTCGACGAAGGCGAGCCGCCCGAGATCAGAAATCCGGGCGTGAACCGGTACGTGCCGTACGATTCCACTCGCATCGAGAGCAAATATTTTGGCAAGTAGGCGATGATTTCGCGCTTGGTTCAAGCGGCTTTGCTGACCGTTACGGCGCTCGTCCTCGGACTTCCGCCGCAATCGGCCCATTCCCAGGAGTTAGCGCGCATCCGTTACGGCGTCACCGCGTCGGTCGCGCACCTTCCGGTCTTGGTGGCCAGAGAAGCCGGCTTGTTCCGCAAGTATGGCTTCGACGTGGAAGTGATCCACATCCGCGGCGGCGCGCTCATCACGATGACCATTATGAGCGGCAGCGTGCAATTTTCCGGCGCCGGCGCTGAATCGGTCGTGGCCGCGCGCATCGAAGGCGGCGACGTCGTCCTGCTGGCCTGCCCGGTGGACACGGACGCGGTTTACCTGATTGCGCGGCCGGAAATTAAGAGCGCCGCTGATCTCAAAGGCAAGACCGCGGCGGTCACGCGTCTCGGCTCTACGACGCACTTTTACCTGCGCAGCGCGTTGAACCAACTGGGGCTGGATGAAAAGGACGTGGCGATTCTTCAGTTGGGCGCCGGCGGTGAGATCGCCGCCGCGATGCTGGGCGGTAGGGTTGCGGCCGCCGCGCTGACCCTGCACAACGCATTTCCGTTGATGCAGATGGGCTGGCCCGTGCTGGTCGATTTGTCCAAGGCCGATTTTCTCTATCCGCCTTCCTGCGTGGCGAGCAGCCGGGCGCTGATGAAAAGCAGTCCCGGGACCGTCGAGCGCTTTCTCAAGGCCTATCTGGAAGCGATCCGCGTGATCAAAAAGGACGGCGCGTTGACCGAGCGCGTGTTTAAAAAATGGCAGCGCGACACGGACTCCCTCGTGATCAAGAAAACGGTCGAGGTCTACGCGCCGCTGTTCAAGTCCGTGCCTTACGTGCCGGATCGAGGGCTCGAGATCGTTTTGCGAGAGACGGCTCGCCGGCGTCCTGTGCCCAAGGAGTTCTTAAACAATCCCGATCAATTCAGAGATCACGGGCCGCTGGAAAAATTGGTGCGGGCGGGCTGGATCGATCAGCTCTATAAGTGAGCCGATGAAACGCTGGGGCATCATCGCGCTTGCAGTCGTTCTCGTCGTTGCCATCGGAACCGCGGTTGGCTTTCGCGTCGCGGTCCGGATGCTCAAGGACAAGATCGTGGCGGCGCTCGGACCCGGCAGCGAACTTCGCGAGCTGAAGGTCGGCTGGAGCTCGGTCGAGCTGGTCGCCCTTGCCTTGCCCGGGCCGAAAGACTGGCCGGCACGCCGGACGCTCGAAGCCGAGCGCGTGACGATCGTACCGAGCCTCACCAGTCTTCTCACCGACGAGATCCGGATCGCTTCGATCACCGTGGAAAAACCCTACATCGCCGCATTGCGAACGCCGGGAAAGCTGATCATTGTCCCGACTCTTTTCCATGCCGGCGAAAAGCGGGAGCAGCGCCGCGACGAGCACTATTCGAGACGCGCGGTGACGATCTCCCGGCTAACGCTGCATGACGGTGTCATGGAGATTTTCGACGCAACCGTCGGGCGGCCGCCGGTCAAGACGCGGCTGGAAAAAATCCAGGCGGTCATGCATGACGTCGTCGCGCCGGCTCTCAAAGAAAAAACGGAATTTGAAATCGAAGCCGTCGTGAAAGGGGCGCGGAGCGATGGCCGGGTGAAAGTTTCCGGCTGGGTGGCCGAGACCGGCAGAGAATCTTCCTCTCAAATAGTTCTTGACGCCGCCGACCTCGTGAGCTTGCAGCTCTATCTTATCAAAAAAGGCGAAGCGCGCATCGACAAAGGCACGGTGGATTTGAACCTCCGCTCCGAGGTGAGGAATAACAAGCTCGATGGCAAGGGAAAGGTGATCATCAAGGACCTGCACTTCGCGCCGTCGCGCAACTATCTGGATACCTTTATGGGCGTGCCGCGGAACGCGGTGATAAACTTTCTCAAGAATCACAATGGCGCGATCGACGTGGACTTCGCGCTCGCGGGCGACGTCAGCCATCCGAGTTTTTCGCTCAACGAAACGCTCGCGACCCGCATCGCGAGCGGCATGGCGGAGCAACTGGGCGTCAGCATCAAGGGCTTGGCCGAAGGGCTCGGGACCATTGGCGAGAAGGGCGTGGAAGGACTCGGGAAAGTCGGCAGTGGCATCGGCTCCGCGGTCAAAAGTCTTTTCAGCGGCGGGGAGAAAAAATGATTTCGCCTTTGGGAGCGGCGCAACCGATGAAATTTGTCTGGCTGATCTTTTTTTTGCTTCTGTCGGCGGACCTTCTCGCGCAAGAAAAATCCGCCGTTAAATACGCCATCAGCCGCGGCGGGTCCGCCGCTTACGAATCGCCGGTCTCGGTTATCAAAGAGCTCAGGCTGCTGGAGAAATACAAGCTCAACGGCGAGGTCGTTTCGGTCTCCGGCTCGTCGAAGCAAATCGAGGCGCTACTCGACGGGCGCAGCCATTTTTCGCAAACCGACTCCGCCGCACCGGTCGCGGCTTTTCTCCGCGGCGCCGATCTGGTGCTCGTCGCCGGCGCCCTGAACAAGTTTCCCTGGAGCATCGCGACTCAAAGCTCGATCCACGAGCCGGCCGACTTGATCGGAAAAAAGATCGGCATCGCGAACTTCGGCGGGCAGCAAGAGCTGTCTATATGGCTCATCCTCAAGGAGTGGAACATACCCGCTAGCGCGGTGCATATCGTACCGAGCGGCGACGCCGTGAATCGACTCGTCGGCCTGTCCACCAAAGCGCTCGACGCCGCTGTACTGGCCCCGCCCGATACCTTCACCGCGGCAAAAATGGGTTTGCCGATTCTGGCGAATTTAGCCGAGATGAAGACCGCGCTGCCGTTGGACGTCGTCGCGACGCGCCGCTCATTGTTCGAGAAAAATCGTGATGCCGTGAAGCGCCTGTTACGGGCTTTTGTCGAAGCCGTTCACGTGGCGAAAACAAACCGCAGCAAGATGATTGCGGTGTTGCAAAAGCAACTCCGGGAGGACGACCCGATCGCCGCGGCGGGTGTCTATGAGTACCACGCGGTGCAATTTTCTTTCCCGCCGCGGATAGACCGCGAAGGTTTGCGTCTGGCGGCGCAATTGATCGCCGAAAAAATCGGCCCCGCTAAGCATCTTTCGGAAATCGATCGGCTGGTGGACGAAAGCATTCTTGACGAGTTCGAGAAGGAAGGCTTTTTCAAATCGCTGCGTTGAGTAGGCGCCCGCGGCCGACGCAATTTTCAGACCGTCGCGGCCGCCGGTTTTTTCGGCGGCTGGACCAGCATGATCAAAACGGCCGAGATCAACAAGGCGATCACGAAGAGGATAGACGAAACGAAATAACCGCCGGTCGCGTCGAACAGCAAACCGAAGAACGGCGCGCCGCAGGCGGCGAAAATCTGCGTTAGAAACAGGCCCATCCCCCGCACCGTGCCGAGAGCGAGCCGGCCGAAGTAGTTCGCCCAGACGACTTCCCGCAGCACGATGAGAGGCGCGATCGCGGCGCTGATGAGGACTTCGCCGGTTCGAACGAGAGAGAATGCTCCGCGCGAGATTCCGAGATCCTCGGTGACGGGCTTGAGAAAAACGCTGAGAGTGCTGGAGAGCGAAAAGACTCCGGCGATTTGGGTGAGAACTCCGACCCCGACAATCCACCAGCCGTAGAAAAAGCGGCGCGTCTTTTGTCTGCCGGACTGATCGCGTAAGTCCACTCTTCGACCGCCGCCTTCCAAGTCTCTGCTTATCTATCAAGTATCCGGCGCCAAGTAAAAAGCGCTTGACCGGGAAGTGAAGCCTGGCTAATCTTAGTCAGCCATCGGCGAAAGGAGAAAATCATGTTTATTTGTTTATCGCCCGGAGGTCAGACCACTACCGTCGGCGAGGCGCCGAGAAAGACGCTTCTGGTGGGCACGGCGGACGGGATTTTTGCTTTCGCGCGAAACGGCGGGTCATGGACGCCACAGGAGACATTTCTCCCCGGCGAGCACATAAGCGCGCTGCTGTTCGAGCCTTCGAGTCGCACGCTCTTTGCCGGGACCTATGGGCAAGCACTCTACGCCAGTAAAGATTTCGGCCGGAACTGGGAAAAGCGCTACCGCGGCTTGGAAGGGTCAGAGATTTACACGCTTGCCTGTCAGAAGGTCGGAGGCGGCGCGCGGCTTTATGCCGGCACTCAGCCGGCGCATCTTTTCTATAGCGATGACCTCGGGCAAAATTGGACCGAGCTTCCCGGATTGCGCCAGGTGCCGGGAGTCGAGAAATGGACCTTTCCCGGTCCGCCGCACCAGGCGCACGTGAAAAGCCTTGCTTTCGATCCCCGGCGCGCGGAGACGTTGTACGCCGCGGTTGAAGTCGGCGGCTTTCTCAAAAGCGAAGACGGAGGCAACAGTTGGACAACGGTTTCCGGTCTCAACCCGGACGCGCATCGTGTCTTGGTTCCTCCTTCCGATCCGGGAAAAGTTTATCTGATCATGCCGACAACTAACTGCGGACCGGAGGATATCGCCGGCGTGTGCGTCAGCAACAACGGCGGCGCGAGCTGGGCGAATCTTACCCCGCGGGATTTCCGGATTGGCTACGTCGACCCGTTCCTGGTGCATCCCCTCAACGGAAGACTCATGTTTACGGCCGGCGCCAAGACCGGTCCCGGCAGTTGGAGAAAGTTACACACGGCCGATGCGCGCATCGCCCGCAGTCGAGATGGCGGCAAAGGCTGGGAAGTATTGCACGACGGGTTGCCGGAGCATATGCGCGGAAACGTCGAGGCCTTTTCGATGGATGTTTGGAACGGCGGTTTTGCCCTTTTCGCTGGCACTACGGATGGGGAAGTTTTTTATAGTGCCGACGAGGGCGACCACTGGGAGAAAATCATTCAGGGGATCGGGCCGGTCTCGAAGGCGCATCACCATCACAATCTCGAAGTGTCCGCGGCGTAGCCGTCATTGCTGCCCGATGCCCGAACGGCGCCCGACGTAAAAAGATCGGGCCACAATGTCTGTTCGTGATCCGTGCTGAGCGCAACCTCCGGTCACGTTGCCGCTATCGTGGTTTTGCATAAAGACGTTCGATGAAGCCGCTCTTCTTGATTTCCTCCATCACGCTTGTGTCGATAAAATCTTCCGCGCGGGTGCCGCGCGCCTTAGGATTCGGCAGAAAGTCCAGCGCCGTCTGTACGCCGCGAGGCTCGGGCACCGGGTACTCCAGCATCGCCTTTGCAAGCCTTTCGTAGAGAGAATGTAGGGTTTGAGGGTCGCTGTTGCTCTCCTTGAGCACCGCCATTGCCATCTCCGGCCGAGTTTTGAAAATATTGATTCCTTCGGTGAGCGCTTCGAGAAAGCGGCGCACGATATCCCGCTGATTTCTTAGGACCGAACCTGACACCACCACGCCGTAATTGGCATAGTCGACCGGTAGTTCGGAAAGATCGGCCAGCACCCGGCAGCATCCGGTCTCGACGATTTTTCGAACTTGCGTGGAACTCACCAGCGCTGCGTCCATGTGACCCGCGACCAGAGCTGCAATGCGCGTGGGAGTATTGCCGGACTGAAAGAACGCGACGTCTTTGTCCGGATCGAGTTTCCAATACCGCAGTGCTACGCGCGTGATGATATCCGACCCGGAGCCGAAGCGGCTGATCGCTATACGCTTTCCTTTAAGCTCGGCGGGAGTTGCGATGGAACTGCGGACGACGAAGAAAGGCTCGAGGCGGTTGATCATCACTGAAACGACTTTCAGGTCGGCTGCGCCCGATACACCCAGGCCGAGCATCGCGGTTACGTCGAAGCCGGCCAAGCCGATCTCGCCGGATGAAAGTGTTTGCGCCATCAAATTTCCGCTCGTCAAGTAAATCGGTCGCACATCCACGCCGTGCTTGCGCCAGAGTGATGATCGATCGATCAGCTTAAGGAGATCTGCGCCGACGCCGGCCCCGCTCCACCCTAGCTTCAGTACGGGCTGCTGTGCACCGACGTCAGCGTTTAGACTTTGCAACAAACAAAACATAACGAGGGTTAAGCCGCCCTTTTTTTTCATGCGCGCGGGCATTGCCGAGATAAACGATACCAATTGCGCCGTTAAAAGTTCTAAATTTACCTTTATTACACCAAAAAACATCATATTTTCTCTCTTTCAAAAATTCTTAGCTGACAGAGGAAATCATTTCCAGCGCGCATCATTTTTCGCACGGAAAAGCGACCCGATCAGGCATCGATGCCCTAGGGCCGCTTTCGGAATTAAGACCCGGTGGAAAACACTTTAGCACAAACTACGGCACGAATGCCCGATTCCGTTCTGCTCCGTCCTCGATGCTGCCATGCCGGTGGTGATAATCTACTTATTTTCCAGTTATTTAAAGTGTGAACTGGAGATCGACCCATTGGCATTCATCTTGCTGGGAAAACACCCTAATCAAGTTACAAGTGTAAAGTTAGATCCCGATGTCCATTCTTGAAGAAAAAAAATGGTACGTGGTGTACTCCAAGCCACAGAAGGAAGAATTTGCCGAATTCTGCTTGCGGCTTAGAGGTATCGAGGTTTTTCTTCCCAGGCTTGTTTTTCCGGAGTCTATAAAAAAGCGCAAGCGCATCGTTCCTCTCTTTCCCAATTATCTCTTCACGCGAATTCATACGGTGGACCAATATCATTGCATACTGTGGACTCCGGGGGTGAAACGGATCGTCAGCTTTAACGGGGTTCCCGCGCCGTTGGACGAAAATATTATCGCGTTTCTTAAACAAGAGGGGACTCCGGACGGAATTATCGCGGCGCACTCGGATCTCAGGATGGGGCAGGAGGTGCAAATCACCGGTGGCCCCTTCGAGGGACTGGTCGGAATTATTCAAGAACCGCCCGGCGCCAAGGGCCGGGTCAAGATTCTCATGAAATTGCTCAGTCGCCAAGTCCGGGTGGAAGTGCCGCTGCATTTCGTAAGTTGTGGCTGGGTTGCTCAGCCTTCCAGATCAGCGCGGCTAAATTTGGGATCGCACCTTCCTCAGGCTAGCGCCTGAGGAATTTTGTTCCGATAGAAATTCCCACGCAGGGCAACTGGCCCTGGATGGCGGAGCTATATTCTCGGCACAGTTTGCGGCGGATAGCCAGGCTCCAGCTTTTCGACTCCTCACCCATTTTCACCACCGCCTCAGATAACCTTATGTACAACGATTATTTCGGTTTGAGGGAAAATCCTTTCAACGTCACCCCCAATCCAAAATATTTTTACACCAATCCCGTTTACCAGGAGGCCTACGCGACTCTCTTGTACGGGATCCGAGAACGCAAAGGATTTATCGTTCTTAGCGGTGAGGTCGGCACCGGGAAAACCACGCTACTCAGACGGCTGATGGACAATCGCGAGGAGAATGTCCGGCTGGTCTTTTTCTACAATACGACGCTCACATTTGAAGACCTTGTCAGCTTCGCGTGCGACGAGCTGGGATTGGCGGCTAGAGGCGGCCGCCTTCAGAAGATACAGGCACTCAACGAATTTCTGATTGCGCAGTCGAAGAATGGCGGCACGGTAGTACTGCTGGTCGATGAAGCGCAAAATTTGACGGATGACGTGTTGGAAAATTTGCGCCTGCTCTCAAATCTCGAGACGGCGAACGAAAAGCTCCTGCAGATCGTGCTGGTCGGCCAATCAGAGCTCGAGGTCAAACTCAACCAGCCTCAACTGCGACAGATCAAACAGCGGGTGGCGCTTCATTGCCGGCTCGACCGCCTCAAAGAGCGGGAGGTTGCGCCATTCATCAACTACCGCTTGCGGGTGGCTGGTTATGAGCAGGAGAATCTCTTTACTTCGGAGGCGCTCCGGGAGATTGCCGGCTATTCCAGAGGCATCCCGCGTCTAATTAACATCCTGTGCGACAACGCGCTGCTTACTGCGTATGCTATGGCAGTGAAGAAAATCTCCGCCGAAGTCATCGGAGAAGTGGCTCACGATCTGCTCCTGGATGCAGAAGGACAGGTTGCGAGCGGCAATCAGTTGACGGCCCGGACCGGCGCCGACGGAAATCATGAAGCGAACAGAAGCGCCGACGTACAATTGGAAAACTTGGCCTCACGGCGACCAACCTATTCGACGTCTGTCTTGGTCGGAAGTTTTGCGGCATCGATTCTCGTCCTTTTGATCGGCGGAACAGTTTTTTTTCAGTTGCGACTCGACGCCTGGCTTTCGGAGGTGGTGTTCCATCGATTCAAGCCGGCAAAAATCGAATCCATTATGGGAATGAAACCTTCGAGGGACTCGAGCCGGTTTGAAAGTGGAGACCCCGCGCTGCGGTCGAATGGTCAAGTTGAGTCCCCGGATGCGCCGGATCACGGGAATGGCACCGATCAATTGGATCGTTCCGCGGCCCCAAGTTCGGATCCCGGCTCGGCAGCCGCGGTTAATGGCTTGTCGGTCCGTAGCGGGCAATCGGTTATGGTCACTAAAAGTGTTCCGGGAGAAAATCTGTTTCGCAGCCAATAGGCGGGTCCAACAAGCAGAGACGTTAGGCGTTAACCTGTTTTACAAGAAAGTTGAGAAAACCTGGTAACATAGTTGCAAAAGAGCGGTCAATTATGTTAGGTTTTGCCGATGATCGGTCGGCTGTCCAGGTTGGCGTTGGCATCGAGGGTTGGCGCAGGAAAATCGGCTTCGGACCCGGCCAAATCCCGACCGGCGTCTTTCCGTTTTTTTAGTAAAAAACTTTTCGGTGTATTCCTAGCGCTTTTTCTCTGCTTCGGTCTGCTTTCAGCGGAAGAAGCCAAAGCGGGTTTCGCGAGCGGTTTTTCTCTCGGGGTAGGAGAGGAATACAACGACAATTTATTTTTTAGTAATGAAAGAAAACCCAATCCGAAATTGCCGCCTGGTGTCCCGCTTGGGCATACCATATGCCCTAAATGCGACGTTACCGATTTTATCACTCACATAGTTCCGACGGTTACGCTTCTCTACGCGCCGCCATCGGAAATTAC
>DASXRG010000127.1:0-11167 GCA_036506735.1 Binatia bacterium
GTTGCAAATCGACCGCGCAACGGATCATATGAGAAAAAAAGGCGCGAGGCGAGAGGCCCTTCGACTTCGCTCAGGGCAGGCTCCGGCGCGAGGCGAAAGAAAAGAAATGACAGCGCGAAGCGAGTCGCAGCAGGAATGGAAGCAGCTTGTCGTCATCTGCCTCGGCGCGTTTCTTTTCTTCAACAGCTTCGGCAGCATCAACGTCGCTCTGCCCAACATCCAGGCGGAGTTCGACAGCAGCCTCGCCGCCATTCAATGGGTTTCGATGATGGGGCTGGTGATGCTGTCCAGTCTTTCGTTCTGCTTCGCCCGGGCCGGCAATCTCTTGGGGCAGCGAACGCTCTACCGTGGCGGCGTGCTCCTCTATGCCATGGGCGCGGGCCTGGCCGCGCTCTCGACATCGTTCACTCAGTTGTTGATTTTCCGCGCCGTGATGAGCGTGGGACTGGCGATGGCGGTGCCCATGTCGGCCGCCATCCTGGCCGCCGTCTATCCGGCGCACCGGCGGGGCTACGCGCTGGGGCTGCTCGCGTCCGCCGTCGCCATCGGCCGTACCACCGGCCCCACGATCGGCGGCTTCCTGGTGTACCTGTGGGGCTGGCGCGCGATCTTTCTGCTGAATCTGGCGATCGGCATGCTCGTCTCGGCCGCGGTCTTCAGCGTGTTCAAAGGGAGAGAGGAGCGAAAGCGCGGCGCGTTCGACCTCTGGGGCTCCGCCGCCTTGATGATCGGCTATCCGGCGCTTCTCATCGCCTTGAGCCTCGGCGCCAATTCCGGCTGGGGTTCGGCTCAAACCGTTTTCTGGCTGTCGCTCGCAGCCTCCGGGTTGAGTTTCTTTTTTTATATCGAGCGCCGCGTCGAAAAGCCGCTCGTCGACGTCGCGCTGTTGAAGAGCCGGCCGCTCGCGGCGGCGCTCCTTTCGCTCGCGATCGGCACCGCGGCCTACAGTCCGATCAACGTGGCCGCGCCGCTGTTCATGCAGCAGGCGCTGGCGCTCTCTCCGTTGGCGATCGGCTTCGTCATGGCCGCGCTGCCGCTGTGCACGGCGTTGGCTTCGCCGTTGAGCGGGCGGCTCGCCGACCGCATCGAAGCGAAGCGGATCTCAGCGCTGGGATTGGGATTTATTTTAGCCGGAATCTTCGTCTACGCCGCCGCCGGCTTTAGCTCGACGGTTTGGTCCGTCGCGCTTGCTTTGATGCTGATCGGAATCGGCACGGGATTTTTTATCCCCGCAAACCAGAAGGCCGCCTTCGCCACAGTGGGGAGCGAAGACTACGGCATCCTCTCCGCCATGTTGAGCTCGTTCGGCACCGCGGCCAGCACTTTGGGGACGACGCTCACGGTCGCTCTGATCGAGACCAGGATGTTCGGCGGCGGCACGGACACGTCCGCGAATTTCGCGGCGGCACAAAGCTTTGCGTTCGCGGCGTTGGTTCCATTGGCGGCCATCGCGCTCGCCGTCACCTTGATCGAGCGTAAAGGTTCGACGCAATCAACCGTGCGGGCTCAGAATGATCGCAACGGTGCCGGCGACCACGCTTAGAGTGCCGAAGATGATCGAGAGATTGATCCGCTCCGCGTCGCGCAAGAAAATCGCCGCGCCGATCATCGCCCACAGCGGGTAGGTCGTTGCGATCGGCGCGACCACCGAAACCGTCCCGACGCTCAGCGCATTAACGATCAGCACGATCGACAGAGTCTCAGCCACGCCGGTGATGAGAAACGGCCAGAAGGCCGGTCGACTCCAAACCAACCGGTCGCCCGAAGAAAAAACCGGGAGATAGATTAAAAGGCAAAGCAGCGACGTGCCGCCCATGACCGCGGCGAAGAACAGCGGCTCGTTGGACAAGGTCAGCGCGTAGCGGCGGATCGGCTGGTTGGTGCCGGTGAGGCCGGCGGCGGCGAGCGGAAGAAAAAGATGCCACCAGCGAAAGGCCGCGATCTGTTTCTTGGCCTTGCGCGAGAGCAGGACGATGCCCGCGACCACCAGCAAGGTTCCGGCGATGACTTGAGGATGCGGCCGTTCGTGGAGAAATGCGACGGCGATCAAGGTGCTGACGAGCGGGCTCACCGACTGAAGCGCGCTGCTGCGCGACGCGCCGATCTTGTGCACGCCGGTGTAAGAAAAAATCCGGACGCCGAACTGCGTCACCCCGACGAGAGCGATCAGCGTTAACGCCACCGGCGCGACCCGGGGAATCCCGCCCGTCAGAAAGACCGCGCTCCAGAGTAGAACGTTTTGCGTGACGACCGAGATCGAGGTCACGGTGATCGGCGTCGAATACTTGAGTCCGTATCGGGCCGAGACCAGGGTCGAGGCGTAGAAGAGCGAGGTCAGTAGAGCGAGAAGTTGAGGCGTCATGAAGCGAGCGCGAGCCGGACCCCCTCTTCGTCTCCCCCTTGGTAAGGGGGAGATTAAGAGGAGGTGAATTCCTTCAAGCCGCAGGCAGTAGAGCTAGAAGTTGCAACGCGAATCAACTCACCTCTTTGATGAAGTCCGACAGCCGCTCGCCGATCATGATCGCGGTGAGATTCGTGTTGGCGTGGCTCACCGTCGGCATGATCGAGGCGTCGCCGACCCAGAGATTCGCGATCCCGTGGACGCGGAGCCTGTCGTCGACCACGGCCAACTTGTTCGAGGCGGGGCCCATCATGCAGGTGCCGACGCCGTGATGATAGCTGTCGTAGGTCGAGCGGGCGAACTTGGCCCAGTCCTCTCCGGCCGCGGGCTGCAACAGCGGTCCGTAAAATTCCTTGGCCGGTCCGCTGCGAACGAGCTGCGACATGAAATCCATCGCCGCCAGCATCGCTTCGACGTCGCCCGGATCTTCCAGCATGCGCGAATCGACCGACGGCAGCTCGCGCGGATCGGCGCTCGTGAGCATCAGCCGGCCGCGGTTCCGTTGCTCCAGCAAAGCGGCGGAGACCGGGAGCATGCGCTTGATGCCTTCGATGACCGTCGGCGGCCGCATCACGATGTGAAAATTGCCGCAGCCGGCGCCGGGGTCGCTTTTAATGACGAGACGAAAACGCGGCACGACCCAGTCTTCCTGGAACTTCTGCGCCGCTTCGAAGGTCATGTAGACGACCGCGTGATCCTGATAATTTTCGCCGACGCCTTCGAGGGCGTGCGCGACCCGGATGCCGTGGCGTTTCAACTCCGCCTCCGGGCCGATGCCGGACAGCATGAGGATTTGCGGCGAGTGATAAACGCCGGCGGCGAGCACGATCTGATCGGCGCGCGCGGTCTCGGTCTTGCCGTCTTTCTCGTAGACGACGCCCTCGGCCTTCTTTCCGGCGAGCTTTAACGCCGTGACTTGCGCCTCGGCGACGATGGTCAGGTTCGGCCGCGCCCGCGCCGGATTCAAATAGGCGACCGTCGTCGACTGGCGCTTGCCGTTCTTGATGTTGTAGGGGGCGAGCGAAACGCCCAACGCGTCGGGCGCATTGATATCGTCGCAGAGCGGCAGCCCCATGCCGACCGCGGTGTCGATGAAGGCCTGCGCGGGCGGAGAGATCGGATCGCCGAATTTGTAAGGCCGTTGAACGTAGAGCGGGCCGTCGTGGCCGTGCAGCGGGCTATCCGGATAATCCCGGTCCGACTCGATCCGTTTCAGCACCGGCAGCATATTTTCGTACGACCAACCCGGATTGCCGAGGCGCGCCCAGGTGTCGAGATCGAATCGCGTCGGACGCAAGACGGACATGACGTTGACCGAAGAGCCGCCGCCCATGATGCGTCCCGCCAGAGAATAAAAAACGCTTTTGTCGAGGCTGCGCTCCGTCGGATACATCGCCACGTACGGCGACTCGAGCAGCAGTTGCACCTGTCGCGACGCGTCGGCGACGAGGTTCGGAATCGGCTGCGGGTCCGGGCCGGCTTCGAGCAGCAAGACCCTCCGCTTAGGATCTTCAGTCAGCCGCGCCGCCGCGGCGCAGCCGGCGGAGCCGCCGCCGACGATAACAACGTCATAAGAATCTGCCATCACAATCCCTCTTAAGAGTTGAACGGCTTGAACGACTTGAGCCACCTTGAACAACGCCAAGGTTCAAATCGTTCAAAAGGTTCAAGTTGTTCAAGGCGAGTCAATCTTGGCTCGCCGTTCCAGAATCGGTCTCCAACTTTTCTCTCAGCCGTCGCGCAAATTCTTCCAGCACAAGCGCTCCGGTCGCGCGCAGCACCATGTCGCCGAGGATCGCCAGGCGGCCTTTGATCGCGATGTCGGCGCGGTAGTCCATCTCCGTGCGCTTTTCGGCCGGCTCGCTAAGCTTCACCGTCAACTTTGCCGCGACGGCGCTCCGCGTGACCGAATCGGTGCCGTCGGTCTGGACGACCATTTCCGCCGGCGGCGTGCTGTCGAGAATCGTCGAGCGGAAAGTGAATTTGCCCGAGATCGGGCCGACGGTCGCGCTGACCACGCCGTCGAACGTGCGGTCGTCGATCTGCGTGACTTTCTCCAGCCCGGGCACGCACGAGGCGAAGGAGTCGATGTCCATCAAAAAATCCCAGGCTTTCCCGGCCGGAACTGCGATAGCGATTTTTCCTTCGAGGATCACGGCCTGCTCCGCGCTTCGCTTTGGCGGTCGCTTTCTCCGCCGCTCACGAGGACCGGGCGGCAAGATAGAGACGGGCGCACTGCTCGCTGCAGAAATAATGGCCGGCCCGCAAGGTCGCTTCGCTCCTGGGCAAATAGCTCTGACATTGCGGGTCCAGGACCATCTCTTCGGTGCGCGCGCCGCGATGGGTCCGGTGTCGATGACGCCGTCTGTTGCGCGGCAACAAATAGAGTTTGAACAGGGTGAAAAGGAAATAAAAAAAGAGGAAAAGAAGTACGAACCTCAACATGAGATCGGCCTGAGATGCTTTTTAGCACTCCGTCCGGTGAGCGCCAAGACCGGTTTAGAGCCGCGCCAGGCTGACTCTCTTGTCGTCTTTCACGTTTACGAGCAGTTCCGAAATCGAAGCGCTCAAAACGGGATGGATCACCTGCGGCGCGAGCTCGCTCAACGGGATGAGCACGAATTTCCTCTGATGCATTTCCGGGTGAGGGATTTTGAGATTCTTCTTGTTCATGATCAGCGAATCGTAGAGCAGGATGTCGAGGTCCATGATGCGCGCGCCCCAGCGCTTGCGCACTTTTTTCCGCCCCATCGCCCGCTCGATGTTCTTGAACTTTTTGAGCAGCATCTCGGGCTTAAGATCCGTCTCGATTTCGATGACGCCGTTGATGTACCACTCCTTGGAGTCGCCCAGCGGCTGGCTTTCGTAGAGCGAGGACTCTTTGATGATTCGCGTGCTGGGCAGCTTGGCGATTCGCTCCAGCGCCTCCAGGTAGTTCTCCCTCTTGTTCCCCAGGTTGGAGCCGATACCTATATAGACCTGATGAGGCACGGTGCTTCAGGATAGATCCTCCAGGCGACCGCTAAATCCTTACCTGCCGGATTCTCTCCGTAACCTCCTTCAAGCGTTGTTTGTCGACACACAGCGTAAAGCGAACGTATCCCTCGCCGGGCGCGCCGAAGCCGTTGCCGGGGGTCGTGACCACGCCGGCTTGATCCAGCAGCCTGGAGGTGAAATCCGCCGAGGTCAATCCCTTCGGCACCGAAACCCAGACGTAAAACGTCGCGCGCGGCTTTTCGCACTCCAAACCGGCGGCGCGGAGCCCGTCCACCAGGATATCCCGTCTTTCTTGAAAGATTTTTCGCGACGGCTCGACCACCTTGTCGCCCAGGCGCAAAGCCTCGATCGCCGCCTCCTGCACCGCCTGGAAAATTCCCGAATCGACGTTCGATTTGACCTGCGCAAGGCCGGAAACGAGCTCGGCATTTCCGACCGCCATGCCGATCCGCCAGCCGGTCATGTTGAACGTCTTCGAGAGCGAGTGAAATTCGATTCCCACTTCTCTCGCGCCATCGACTTGCAAAAAACTCATCGGGCGATAGCCGTCGAAGCCCATCTCGGTGTAGGCCGCGTCGTGGCAGACGATGACGTTGTGGCGCGCCGCGAATTTCACCACGCGGGTGAAGAAATCCTTTTCCGCCACGGCCGCCGTCGGGTTGTTGGGATAGTTGATCCACAGCATCTTGGCCGCGCGCGCGACGTCGGCGGGAATCGCGTCGAGATCGGGCAGAAAACGATTCTCCTTGGTGAGCGGCAGAAAATAATTTTTGCCGCCGTTGAACGCCGTTCCGATGTGGTAGACCGGATAACAGGGGGTTGCCACCAGCACGACGTCGCCCGGATCGACGAAGGCGACGGCCATGTTGGCGATGCCTTCTTTTGATCCGATCAGGGAGACGACTTCTTTTTGCGGATCGAGCTTGACCTCGAAGCGGTTCCGATACCAGTCCGCCACCGCCTGGCGGTACTCCATCAAGCCGGCGCTGTTGGGATAACGATGGTTGGCCGGCTTGCTCGCGCCTTCGACCAGCTTTTCGACGATGGGCGCGGCGGTCGGAATATCCGGATCGCCGATGCCAAGATCGATCAGATCGACCCCGCGCGCCAAAGCCGCGCGCTTTTTGCGGTCGATCTCGGCGAAGAGGTAGGGAGGCAACTCGTTAATACGTTTAGCTTTTTTGATCGTGATGGCCAACTGAGTAACCTTCCTTCAACTAAAATCGCATCCTTTTACATGTTTTTCACCCGTTTGACAACTACTTCGGCGATTAGCGATAGCAGCGCATCCGCGATCGGTTCGGTATCACCGTGCCGGCGGCGCCTTCTTGACAACCCTTTGTCCCGCCTATAGAAGCGGATGATTATGGCCGATTTACTCGACCGCGCGCATCGGGCTGCGCTGTTGGACGTGAGTCTCTACGAAGAGGTCGAAGCCGACGAAACGGCTCTCGGCCAGGCGGTGGCTGTGGTGGCGATTTCCAGCTTGGCGGCCGGAATCGGCAGCATTGCCGAGGCGGGACTCATCGGATTTTTTCTCGGCGCCATTGCGGCCATCATCGGCTGGTACATTTGGGCTTATCTCACTTATGTGATCGGGACAAAATTTCTCCCCGAAGCTCGCACCGAGGCCGACCTGGGCCAATTGCTTCGGACCATCGGATTCTCCAGCTCTCCGGGCGTGATTCGCGTCCTCGGTATCGTTCCCGGCCTTGGAAAAATTGTTTTCTTCGTCGCTTCGGTCTGGATGCTCGTGGCGATGGTGATCGCCGTGCGACAAGCGCTCGATTACACCAGCACCTTGCGAGCCGTGGGCGTTTGCCTGATCGGCTGGCTCGTCCAGGGAATTTTGCTGTTCTTGGTTCTTTACTTGCTGGGCGGCGCCGGTACGGCTGTCCGTCCCTGATTTCACTCTGCGGACGACAGTCGCGCCGTTCGTATTGCCGTTGGTTCCTCCGGGTTGGGCAAACCGAGCATCCGGGGATAATTTGGTTACCCCAATCGAGGTGACCGGGGGCCATTGACTTCTTTTCCTTCCGGGTGATACAAGCGGGCGCAGAGGAGGGGAAGCCCATGAAAATGACCATCCTTGTATTTACAGTTGCAATACTGGCAGCCGCCGGATTTTGGCGAGAAGTTCGGGCCTGGGAGCCCACCAAACCGATCGAGTTTGTGATTCCCGCCGGCACCGGCGGCGGCGCCGACCAGATGGCCCGCTTTATCCAAGGGGTGGCCGAGAAGCACAAGCTCACGCCGCGCCCGCTGATCCCGGTCAATAAGGCTGGTGGCGCCGGCGCTGAGGGTTTCCTCGAGGTCAAAGGCAAAAAAGGCGATGCCCACACGATCATCATCACGTTGTCCAACCTCTTTACCACGCCGCTGGCCACCGGAGTTCCCTTCAACTGGAAAGATTTGACCCCCGTCTCGCGCATGGCCCTCGACGAGTTCATTCTCTGGGTCAATGCCGAGACGCCGTATAAGACCGCCAAGGAATATATCGCTGCGGTCAAGGAACGCTCGGGCGGCGACAACCGGATGAAGATGGGCGGCACCGGATCGGCGCAAGAAGATCAGATCATCACGGTCCAGCTCGAGCAGGCGCTGGGCGTCAAGTTTACCTACGTGCCGTTCAAGGGCGGCGGGGAAGTTTGCGTCAATCTCGTCGGCAAACACATCGACTCGACGGTCAACAATCCGGCGGAATGCGTGAGCCACTGGAAAAACAAGAGCGTGCGGCCGCTCGGCGTGTTCGACACGGCGCGCATTCCGGTCGGCGATTGGAAGAGCATTCCGACCATCAAGGAAGCGCTCGGCTCCGACATCAATTATTTGATGCTGCGCGGCATTTTCGGCGCGCCGGATATGCCCAAGGAGGCCGTCGAATGGTACGTCGGCTTTCTCAAAAAAGTTTACGATACGCCGGACTTTCAAAAATATCTGGAAGACAACGCGCTCAAGCCGGCCTTCGCCTCGGGAGCGGAATACGTCAAGTGGGTGGAGGAGAATGAAAAGCTTCATCGCGACCTGATGGCCAAAGGCGGCCTGCTCAAAAAATAAATAGCATGCGCGCGGCGGAACTGGTTACGGCATCGGTGTTGATGCTGCTGGGCGGCGTCGTTCTCTTCGACGCCGTGCGCCTCGGCTTCGGGTGGAGCGCCGACGGGCCGCAGAGCGGATTTTTCCCGGCTTGGCTCGCCTTAATCATGATCGCCGTGTGCGGCATGATCATGGTGCAGGTGCTGCGCAATTCCGACGGCAAGAGCTTCGTCACCCGCGCGCAATTAGGCCCGGTCCTCAAAGTGCTCTGGCCGGCGACCGCGGCGGTCGCGCTGATGCACTTCGTCGGCCTCTATGTCGCTTCCGCTCTCTACGTGGGTTTTTACATGCGGTGGGTCGGCCGCCACTCGTGGACGACGGTCGTGACCATCGCGCTCGGCATTTCCATAGGATCCTTCCTCGTTTTCGAAAAATGGTTCCTTGTGCCGATGCCCAAGGGGCCGCTCGAACAGTGGCTGGGTTACTGAGCCATGGGAATTGAAAATCTTTTCCTCGGCTTTCAGATCGCGGTCACGCCCTTCAACCTGTACATGGCGGTCGTCGGTATCCTATTGGGGACGATCATCGGCGTGCTCCCGGGATTGGGGGGAGCCAACGGTGTCGCGATTCTGCTTCCCGTCACCTTCGTTATGCCGCCGACATCCGCGATCATTCTCCTCACCTCGATTTACTGGGGCGCGCTCTTCGGCGGCGCCATTACCTCGATACTTTTCAATATCCCCGGCGAGCCCTGGTCGGTCGCCACCACTTTCGACGGTTATCCGATGGCACGCCAGGGGCAGGGCGGCCAGGCGCTCACGGGCGCGTTTACGTCGTCGTTTATCGGCGCGTTTTTCTCGATTGTGTTGATTACGCTTTTTGCGCCCATCCTGGCCCAGATCGCTCTCAGGTTCGGCCCGCCGGAAATCTTCGCGATCCAACTGCTCACCTTCTCGAGTTTCGTCGGCCTCGGCGGCGGCAACCCGCTCAAGTCATTGGTATCGATTCTCATCGGTTTTATTCTCGCCACGGTCGGGCTCGATATCGTCACCGGCCAGCTGCGCCTGACGTTTGGAATTACCGAGTTGATGAAAGGCTTCGATTTCATCATCGCCGTCATCGGCCTTTTCGGCATCGGCGAAATCCTCCTGAGCGTCGAGGAAGGACTGAGCTTCAGGGGCACAAAGACGGGGATGAATCTACACGTGGTGCTCGACACTTGGAAAATTTTGCCGCGCTACTGGCGCACCTTTGTGCGTAGTTCCTTCATCGGCTTCTGGATGGGATTCAAACCGGGCGGCGCGACGCCGGCGTCGTTCATGAGCTATGCCTTCGCCAAGCGCTTTTCCAAAAATGCCGTGCAGTTCGGCAAGGGCGAGCTGGAGGGAGTGGTCGCGCCGGAGACTGCGGCGCACGCGGCGGGAGTCGCGGCGATGCTGCCGATGATCACGCTCGGAATCCCCGGCTCACCGACGGCGGCGGTGATGCTCGGCGGCTTGATTATCTGGGGCTTGCAGCCCGGGCCTCTGCTGTTCAAAACAAATCCGGATTTTGTTTGGGGCCTCATTGCCAGCATGTACACCGGCAACATCATCGGCGTGCTCATGGTGCTGGCGTTCGTGCCGCTGTTTGCCGCCATCCTGCGCATTCCGTTTGCGATCCTGACGCCGCTCATCGTTGTCGTGTGCGCCATCGGATCTTACGCGGTGCACAACAGCATGCTCGATATCTGGTACATGCTGATCTTCGGGGTCATCGGTTACGTTTTCAAGAAGCTGGACTATCCGCTCGCGCCTCTCGTTCTCGCGTTGGTCCTGGGCGACATGGCGGAGAACGCGCTGCGCCAGAGCCTGATCATGTCGCAGGGGTCGCTGACGATTTTCTTCACCCGGCCGATTGCCGGCGTGATCACGGCGGCGGCCCTCTTTTTCTTCGTCATGCCGATCATCACGCCCTGGTGGCGGCGGCTGCGCGGACAGCCGACACAGCCGGCACCCGTCATCGGCCACGGCTAACAGCCCGGCCATAAAGGCCGCCCGTATGGATAAATCCCGTTGAACGGCGACCTAATCAAAATTTCGCAGCCAGTTCAGATTTTCATTCCTTGGGTTGGATGCGGGTGAGGATACCGTTGGTAAAGGTCAGCACGGGGCCGTCTGCATAGATCCACTGCTCCTGACTTCCCATCAACGAGGTGGCGCTTTTAAGTTGGATCGTGCTCTTGGGCTTGCCCAGGACCGCGTGCGCCTCTTTCTGATTCATTCCCAACACGGGCTGTTTTTTCCGCGCCGCTTCCTTCACGTGCTCAGGCCACTTCTGTTTGTCGATCCACGCCCGGCGGTTTTTTTCACTTTCAGTTTCCTTGGCCAGTTTGGCTTTCGCGTCGCGGTCGGGGTCCGCAGCAGCGAACGCGCCGTTGAAGTGCTCCATAAAAGCGCTGATCGGTATGAACCCCTCATTGCCGGATTCGAACGCCACCCGGTAATAGTGCGTGGGGATTTTTGCCGTCCCGCCGACGATCTCTTTGACCTCGAAAGACTCTTTAGCGGCGGGATGAAACGATTTCGCGGCGGAAGACGGAGCGGATAAAAACGTCGGGGTCTTGTCGTCTTCGCCGACGACCCAATAAGTCTTGCCGACGTAGAGCCCGAAAGATTCGAGCTGCTTCGGCGTGTACTGCGATGGTGCGGCGGCGCGGACCGTGCCGGAGGTTGCGAGAAGCGGCACGGCGAT
>DASXRG010000128.1:0-14228 GCA_036506735.1 Binatia bacterium
CCGAGCCGAACTGCGCGAAGGCCGCCATCTCGCGATACTGCGCGAGCTCGAGGCGCAAGGTCCCGGCGACCTGCTTCATCGCCTTGATCTGCGCGTTGCCGCCGACCCGGGAGACCGAGATGCCGACGTTGATCGCCGGCCTGACGCCGGAATAAAAAAGATCGCTCTCCAAAAAGATCTGCCCGTCGGTGATGGAAATCACGTTGGTCGGGATGTAAGCCGAGACGTCGCCCGCCTGGGTTTCGATGATCGGCAGCGCCGTGAGCGAGCCGCCGCCGCGGGCGTCGCTTAACTTCGCGGCGCGCTCCAAAAGACGCGAGTGCAGATAGAAAACGTCGCCGGGAAACGCTTCGCGGCCCGGCGGCCGGCGCAATAAAAGTGACAGCTGGCGGTAGGCGACGGCGTGCTTGGAAAGATCGTCGTAGATGAGCAGGGCGTGGCCGCCGTTGTCGCGTATATTCTCCCCTATGGTGCAGCCGCTGTAAGGCGCGACGTATTGGAGCGGCGCCGATTCCGACGCGGTCGCGGCGACGACGATGGTGTAGTCCATCGCACCGGCTTCGCGGAGCCTGTCGACGACTTGAGCGACGGTCGAGCGCTTCTGGCCGATCGCGACGTAAATGCAAATGACGTTGCCGCCTTTCTGATTGATGATCGTGTCGATGGCGACCGCGGTCTTGCCGGTCTGACGGTCACCGATAATCAGCTCGCGCTGGCCGCGGCCGATCGGAATCATCGCGTCGATCGCCTTGAGCCCGGTTTGCAGCGGCTCTTTGACCGGCTGGCGCGCGACGATGCCCGGCGCTTTGATCTCGATCCGCCGGCGCTCTTTGCTGTCGATCGGGCCGCGGCCGTCGATCGCTTCGCCGAGCGCATTCACGACGCGTCCCACCAGCGCCTTGCCGACCGGCACCTCGGCGATCCTCCCGGTGCGCTTGACGGTATCGCCTTCTTTGATCAGATGGGTCTCGCCGAAGAGCGCCGTGCCGACGTTGTCCTCTTCGAGGTTCAACGCCACGCCGTAAATCCCATGGGGGAATTCGAGCAGCTCGCCGGCGGCGACCTTGTCGAGACCGTAGACGCGCGCGATGCCGTCGCCGGTCGAAATCACCGTGCCGACTTCCTGGACTTCGACCGCTTTGTCGTAGTTCTCGATCTGCTCTTTGATGATTCGACTAATTTCCGCCGTTCCGATCTCCATCCTGTGCCTCCTAGTCGCGGCGCGATAAACTTCGCCCAATTTCGTTCTCGCCCCTCGCACTCCCTGCGGCGTACAAAAAGAGTACGCCTCGGTCGGCGAGGCGCTCGGGCCTCGTTATGCTCGTTTCTTGCGCCGCCACACGTTCTAGCTATGAGCTTGCTCGACTTGCTTTTTAATTTTGTCCAACTGCGCGCGCACGCTGCCGTCGTAGATTTTGCCTTCCAGTTGAATCACCAACCCGCCGATCAAATTCGGGTCGCTCTCCTGCTGAATAACGATACGCTTGGCGGAAACTTTCTCTAAAACCTCGCGCAAGCGGTCGAGATCGCTTTCTTCCAGCGGGCTCGCCGCGACGACGCGCGCCTCGGCCTGGCCTTTCTTTTCGTCCAACAGGCGGCGGTAGCGCTCGACGATCGCCGGGAAATAGCTCAGCCGGTCGCGCTCGACCAGCAGAGAGAGAAAGCGAGTGGCGAGCGGCGAAAGTTGCAAGTTGCGCGCAATCTCGGCGACGATTTTCTTCCGGCTCTGAAGCGCGAAGGCGGGATTTTTCAGCACCGTGTTCAACGCCGGGTCGCGCAATACGCCGGTGAATTGCCCGATCTCTTGAGCGACCGCTTCCTCCCGACTTTCGGCGAGGGCGAGTTGAAACAGCGCTTTGGCATAGCGCCGGCTGAGGCTTCCGCCGATCATCGCGCCGCCCCGACCTCGCTCAAAAATTCGGCGACCATCCGCTTATGGTCCGCCGGAGTCAGGTGGTCGCGGACGAACTTCTCCGCCGCGGCGCGGGCGGCGGTGAGAATCTCGCGCCGCAACTCTTGCTGCGCCTGTCGGACTTCCTGCTGCGCGAGCAAATCGGCGTCGGTCTTGATTCGGGTCGCGATCTCCCCGGCGTCCGCCAAAAGCTTGGCCTTTTCTTTTTCCGCCTCGTCGAGGAACAGGTCGCGAATCGAACGTATCTCTTCACTCAGCCGCGCCAGGCGATTCTTGTAATCTTGCAGCAGGGCGTCGGCGCGCTGCTTGGCCTCGTCCGCTTCGCGGACGGAGGTCGCGATCGCGGTCCGTCTTCCCTGGAAGTAATCTTTGATCAATGGGAGGGCGAAGCGCTTGATGAGATAAAGAAAGATGAGAAAGTTGGCGAGCGGAAACCAAAGCTCGTTGATGGAAGGCGCGTGCTCTTCGGCCGCGGCCGCGGGCGCCGCCCAGAGAAAGAGCAGAAGCAGGCTCGCCAAGAACCTCACGCGATCCTCCTGCCCAAAATCTTCTCGGCCATCTGCCGGGCGATCTGCGCCGCTTCACGCGCCGCCAGAGCGCGGCCTCTTTCCAATTCTTTTTGAATTTCGTCGCGCACCACCGCCAGCCGATCCGCCGCCTGTGCGCGCGCCTCGCCCAGCAGCCGCTCGCGCGTTCGGTGCGTTTCCTGCAGGATGCGCTCCTTGGCCGCAGCGCCTTCGGCCCGGGCCTTGGCGATGGCGCTCTCGTAGTCCGCGCGCAGCCGCTCGGCCTCGGCCGTGAGCGCAGCCGCGGCGGCTTTGAACCCATCGGTTTTCTTTTCCCGCTCCTCCAACAAACCGATAAAAGGCCGGAACAGGAGCTTGGACAAAAGAAACCAAAGCGCCAAAAAGAAAACGATCTGAACCAGAGTCGTGTAATCCAGAGCCATCATAACTTAGCGGACAAAATCGCGTGTATGTGTTTCCCCAGATACGGGCCGGGCTCGGTCGTAACCGGCCCGTATCCACGAAGGTGGAAATGAACCGAGAATGCGGGGAAAGATGATCGGCGTTCCGAGCTATTTCTCCAACGTCGTCACGAGCTTTGGAGCGCCGCCCTCAAAGATTTCACTGCTCGAACTCAGCGGAGCCAGGAATTCATCCCTGTTCCTGCTTCTGCTCATGGCGCAACCACCGTCGAAGGCCACGCCCTCTGCGATCACCAATCGGGGGGCATCGATATTTCCCAGCAATCGCGCCGGCGCGCCGAGCTCGATTTTCTCACTGGCGCTGACGTCGCCCTCCACCTGCCCGCGGATCACGATCACGTTGCCGGAAATGTTCGCCCGGATTTGCGCTTCTGCGCCGATCGTCAACCGGCCGCGGCACTGAATCTCTCCGTCCACCTTGCCGTCGATCTGCGCCGTGCCGTGAAAGGTCAACTGCCCGGTCACGCGACTTCCCTTGCACAGATGGGCGACGAGCTCTTCTTCCGACAATTCAATCGGCGCGCTTGCGCCGTACCCGGACGAACCCGGGATCGGACCGGGCCGATCTTTCGACAACTGCCTTGCCCGAGGAACGCGGCCAAACCAGACCATGGCGTAAGACCTCCGATAGACGGAGTTTTCTATAACATCCAGGTCAACGGTTGTCAAAAGAAATGGCGATGATTTTGTCCGCTGAAGCGTTATTTGAGCGCGCCAAACGCGAGCGGAAAAATCATCCGGGAAAGGACTTTCAGCGACCGCCGGCGAGTTTCTTTTTGCCGGCGCCGGCGCGATATTTCGGCTCGATCATGCCGATCAAGGTTCTGGCGTTCTTGATCGCGTACGCCTCAGCATCGTTGTTGAAATAGACGAAAACGTCCCTGCCGGTCCGGGCTTGCTTCGTCGCCAGCCGGGCATCCTCTTTGAGCTGCGCGTGGCTGTAGCAAGAGGCGTAACGGGCCGTCTTGCCGTGACGCCGGATGTAGCAGAATGACCCGACGACGGGAATTTCACGGCCGGCATCGAGCCAGTCGGCGAGGCAGACCGTCCAGCCGGCTTTCGCGACGACATCATAGATTTCCTGTGTGAACCAACTCTCATGACGGAACTCGAGCGCGACTTTGAGCGCGCGCCGCCGGCTGAAGGCGTGAATCAGCCCCTCGAGGCGGCCAAGGTCGACTTTCATCTGCGGCGGCAGTTGGAACAAAATCGGCCCGAGCTTCTTTCCCAGCCGCGACGAACGGGAGAGCAAAAGTTTGACGCTCTCTTTCGGCTCCTTCAGCCGCCTGATGTGCGTGATGAACCGGCTCGCCTTGACCGCAAAGAGGAAGTCGGCCGGTACTTTCCTTGCCCAGGCGGCGAACGTTTCAGGCGCCGGCAAACGGTAAAAGCTGTTGTTGATCTCCACCGTGGGAAAATGGCGCGCATAAAATTCGAGCCACTCGCTTTGCGGGCAGGCGCGCGGGTAAAACCTACCGTTCATCCAATGCTTGTAGTTCCAACCGCTGGTGCCGATGAAGATCCTCCCGGCCATATCATTTTTTCACTGCGGTCCGGTCGAAGACGATCCGACTCTTCGCCTCCTCGCGCAGGAGCGCTTTCTGAATTTTCGAGCTGGGGGTTTTCGGCAGCGAATCGCGGTACTCGATATAGCGCGGGATTTTGAACGCCGCCAGTCGTTCTTTACAGAAGTTCCAGATCTCCTGCGGTGACACGGACTCGGCGGTCGCGGGTGATTTGAGCACGATGCAAGCCTTGATCTCTTCCTGGCGAATCGGGTCCGGAACTCCGACGACCGCCGACTCGGCGATCAGCGGATGGGAATTCAACACGCGCTCGACTTCCTCGGCCGAGATGTTCTCGTCGCCGCGCTTGATCATGTCTTTCTTGCGGTCGATGAAATAAAGGAAGCCGTCGGCATCGAGATAGCCGAGATCACCGGTGTAGAGCCATCCGTCTCTGAGCGCGTCCGCCGTCGCGGCGGGATTTTTGTAGTAGCCCTTCATGATCGCCGGGCTCCGCTTGACGATCTCGCCGAGCTTGCGGGGTGGAAGCTGCGCGCCGTTCGCACCCAAAATGCGCAGCTTGTGCACCTCCGGCGCCGCCGGCAGGCCGCAGCTCCCAAGCTTGCGTTTGGTCTTGTCCAGCGGGCCTAGGATACTGAGGATGTCCTCGGTCAGGCTGTAGGAGCCGACGACTGTAAGATTGAACCGCTCCTCGAACCGGAGATGAAGCTCCGGCGGAAGCAGCGCGACGGCGAGGCGCAGCGGATTTTTCTCGTCGTCGGCTTTTTCCGGCTGGCTCAAGAGAATCGTCGGGATCGTCCGCATGAGGCTCGAAGTCGTCACGCCGTATTCACGGACCTCGTCCCAAAAATGGGAAGCGCTGAAGTGTTCGCGCAGCACCATGCTCCCGCCGACCGAGATCATGGCCAGCGCGATGTGGCAAAGCGCGTTGACGTGGAACAGCGGCAGCATGACGATCGCCCGGTCGTGCTCGTGCCAGCCCAGCGCCTCGGCCCTCTTTTGCGGCGCAAAGGCATAGGTAAATTGCGCCAGCATGACGCCCTTCGGACGGTCCGTCGTGCCGGAGGTGTAGGTGATCGAAGCCAGGTCATCGGGCGCCACCGGTACCAAAGGCATGTCGGCTGAAGCACCGTCAAGAAGCTCGGCCCAACTGAGGCAGTCGGCTTCTCGATCCTTGCGCAAAGAAATCACCCGCTTCAACTGACAGTTTCCTCTGGCTTGAGCGGCGAGCGGCAGATACGGCTCATCCGTAATGAGACAGCCGGAATCGGAATGATCTAAGACGTAGCCGACTTCGTCCGGCGAAAAAGCGGTGTTGATCGGGACAAAAATCGCGCCGATCTCGGCGGCGGCGAAGACCGTGAGGAGAAACTCCGGACAGTTGGGCAGGAGCAGAGCCACTTTGTCGCCGCGCTTGACGCCGAGTCGAAGAAGAGCGTTGGCGACGTGGTGAACCTCGCGTTGAAATTCACCGTAGGTCAGCGCGCCGGCACCCACCAGCAAGGGGCTATCCGGGCGCGCCGTCGCCTGCCGCTGCAACAGGTCTTTTAACGTCGTTGGCGTCTGCTTCATTCCGATCCCCGGTATAGCTGATGACTCGAAAGTTGGGAAGCCGTCCCGCTCAAATTCTTGACTTTCCAGAGGGAAAATGATTCTTTTTGAAGTTCTAACTTATCGTCTTACCGTTGGAGGAAGGAAATGGCGAAAATTCTTATAGCGGGGGAGCAGCTCGACTCTGAAAGCAAGCAGACGACCGAAGTCCGAAACCCGGCGACCGGAGAAGTCGTCGATACCGTTCCCAAGGGGACCGTCAATGACATCCGGCGGGCGATCGACGCGGCGGCCGGGGCGCTGAAAAAATGGTCGCAGATGGCGCCGTCGAAGCGGGGCTCGATCCTGCTCGCCGCCGGGCGGCTCATTTTGGAGCAGGAAAAAGAGCTGGCGACCTTGCTCACGAAGGAGCAGGGGAAACCGTTCCGCGAATCTATTTTGGAAATCCGCCGCTTCGTCCACACGCTCGACCATTACGGCGGCATGGCCAAGAGCCTGCGCACCGCCGCGGTCGTGCTCGACAACGGCCGGCACGGTCTCGTGCTGCGCAAGCCGATCGGCGTTTGCGGCGCGATCGTGCCGTGGAACTTTCCCGTCTCGCTCATGGGTAACAAGCTCGGCCCCGCCCTTTTGGCCGGCAATACGGTGGTGGTGAAACCCGCCGGCACGACTCCGCTCACCGACCTTCGCTGCTGCGAATTGATCGACCGGGCGATTCAAGCCGGCGGCGGCCCCAAAGGCGTGATCAACGTCGTCACCGGGCCGGGCAGCGTCGTCGGCGAAGAGCTGCTGGTCAATTCCACCGTGCGCAAGATCGGCTTTACCGGCGCGACCGACACCGGGAGGCGCGTGATGCAGTCCGCCGCCGCAGATTTCAAACACGTGACTTTGGAATTGGGCGGCAGCGATCCGATGATCGTCTGCGAAGACGCGGACCTCGACCGCGCCGTAAGCGCCGCTTCGGTCGGCCGCTTTTTCAACTGCGGCCAGGCCTGCCTTGCGGTCAAGCGCCTATATCTCGCCGACAAGATCGCCGATGAATTCACCGCCAAGCTGGTCGAGAAAGCTAAAAAGCTAAGAATCGGCAACGGGCTCGCGCGCGAGACGATCATGGGGCCACTCCATACCGCCGACCAGCGCAAAGAAGTCGAAGGGCAGGTCGCGGATGCGGTCAAGCGCGGCGCGAAAGTACTTTACGGCGCCGAGCGGCCCAAAGGCGGAGACTACGACAAGGGCTTTTATCTGCTGCCGACGCTCGTCGCCAACGTCGATCCGGAATCGAAATTGCTCAAAGAAGAAGTCTTCGGTCCGGCGCTGCCGATCGTCCGCGTGAAGGGTCTGGAAGAAGGCGTCGAGCAGGCGAACAACTCCATCTTCGGCCTGGGGTCGTCCATTTGGACGCGCGACATCAACAAAGCGATGTTCGCCGCCGAGCATATCGAAGCCGGCTACACCTGGGTCAACTCGGCGCAGATCATCTACGACGAGCTGCCTTTCGGCGGCGTGAAGCAGAGCGGCATCGGCAAAGAGCACGGCGAAGAAGCGATCGAACATTACACCGAGTCGAAATCGGTCGTCATCGCCACGGAAACGCAATCCGAGGCGGTGGGCGGAGAATAGCCCTGCGGCCATCTCAAATGGCAAATCTCAAATTTCATATGAGATCCGAGATTTGAGATTCCGAGCGAAGCGAGGACATGGACCTTCCCGCAATCTACAACGCCGCGACGACCTTCGTGGACGAGAACATCGCCCGGGGGCGGGCCAAGCGGGTCGCGATCCATTACGAGGATGAGACCTTCACCTACGAAGACGTCTACGAGAAAGTCAACCAGACCGGCAACGCGCTCAAAGAGCTAGGCGTCGATGTCGAGCAAAGAGTGCTGCTCGTTTTGCCCGACTCGCCGGAATTCGCTTTCAGTTTTTTCGGCGCGATCAAGATCGCCGCCGTCCCGATTCCCACCAACCCCTGGATGAAGGCCAAGGACTACGAGTACCTGCTGAACGACAGCCGGGCGCGAGTCGCGATCATCCACGAGTCGGTCCTGCCCGAATTCGAGCCGATCTGGAACCAGCCGCGGTATCTAAAAGCCGTCCTCGTCGTCGGCAAACCAAGAGGCCGGGCCATCTCGTTCGAGACCTTCACGTCGAAGGCGTCGAGCCGGCTCGAAGCCGAGCCGACCAGCAAGGACGATGTCTGTTTTTGGGGTTACACCTCCGGCAGCACCGGTTCGCCCAAAGGCGCGGTTCACCTCCAGCACGACATGATCACGATCACCGACCTCTTCGTAAAGCCGGTGCTGGGGATGAAAGAAGACGACATCTGCTTTTCCGCCTCCAAGCTTTTTTTCGCCTATGGTTTGGGCAACTCGCTCTATTTTCCTTTCCGCTTCGGCGCCTCAACGGTCCTTTGGCCCGACCGGCCCGACCCGGAACAGATTCTCCGTGTGATCGAAAAATATCGCCCGACTTTTTTCTTCTCCGTGCCGACGCTTTACGCCCGGCTGCTCCGCGTCGAGCGGGATTACGATTTGAGCTCGCTCCGAATCTGTCTCTCTTCCGGCGAGCCGCTGCCGCCGGCGCTCTTCCATCAGTGGAAGGAGAAGTACGGCACGGAGTTGCTGGACGTTGTCGGCTCCACGGAAGCGACGCATGATTTTCTCGCCAACCGCCCGGGGAGAGCGAAGCCAGGCAGCAGCGGCGAGGTGACGCCGGCTTTCGAGGCGAAGATCGCCGATGACGAAGGGCGTGAAGTGCCCGTCGGTGAGGTGGGAAATCTATTCGTCAAAGGCGACGCCAACGCGCCGTTTTATTGGAACAAGCACGAGCAGACCAAGCGGATGATGCAGGGAGAGTGGCTCAAGACCGGCGACACCTATTACCGCGACGAGGAAGGCTACTACTGGTACTGCGGCCGCTCCGACGACATGATGAAAGTCGGCGGTTTGTGGGTTTCGCCAATCGAGATCGAAAACACTTTGATCGAGCACCCCTCGGTTCTCGAAGCGGCGGTGGTGGGGCAGCCTGATCATGACGGCCTGCTCAAGCCGAAGGCGTACGTGCTGCTCAAGAGCGAATACAAAGCCAGCGATCAACTGAAGGAAGAGCTCCAGTCGCTGGTCAAGAACAAACTCGCCCCTTACAAATATCCGCGCTGGATCGACTTCGTCGACGAGCTGCCCAAGACCGTCACGGGAAAGATCCAACGCTTCAGACTCAGAAGTAGTTCTTAGTTTTGAGTTCTTAGTTTCAACTCAAAACTCAACACTTAAAAACTCAACACTTCAAGGAGACTGCATGAGCCTCAAGGAGCTGAAAGAAAATTTGGCCTATTCCTGCAACATCCTGGCGAACGAGGGCCATTGGGATAACATCCTGGGCCATGTCTCGGTGCGCATTCCGAAGCAAAATAAGATTCTGATGAAGCCGCACAGCTTCGGCTTCGAGGAGATCCGGCCGCAGCACATCATCGTCGTCGACATCGAGAGCGGGAAAAAGATCGAAGGCAAATACGAGCGCCACTCGGAGGTTTTCATTCACACGGAGATCATGAAGGCGCGGCCGGACGTGAACTGCGTCGTCCACACGCATCCGCCGTACGCCATCGCCTTTGGCTCGCTGCGCCAGCCGCTCCGGCCGGTCAGCCACGAAGGCTCGATCTTTCACGAGGGCTTGCCGTTATTCGACTACACCACCGCCCTGATCCGCACGCCTGAACTCGGAGTAGAAGTGGCCAAGACGCTCGGAAAGTGCCGCGGTGTCCTGATGAAAAACCACGGCTCGACCGTGGTGGGCGAATCGATCGAAGTCGCGACGCTCTACGCGGTATTTTTGGAAAAGGCCTGCCGCATCCAACTGCTCGCCACCGCTTCCGGCGAGCCGTCGTGGACGAGCGACGAGGAGGCGCCGATCAAGTACGAGCAGATCTACACGCCGCACCGGCTCGGCTCGATGTGGGACTACTTTGTCCGGCGGGTAAGAAAAGCGCCGCGATAAAATTCAGCGCCCCGGTTCGAGATAAGAAAAATCGAAGACTTGACCGGCCGCGACCTCGCGCGTAATTCCTTCGGTCTGCCGCGCCTCGCGTATGGTCTCAGCCGCGAGCGCCGCGTCGATCTTTCCATCCGGGGTCTCGGCCCCTTTGTGATAATCGTAGATCTTCGCGGCTAGATCTTCGTCCTGGAGCTGCAGAAACTTTTTGAGAATCGGGACCGCCTGGGCCTTGTTGTCGCGCGCGAAGGCGCGAGCGCGGGCCAAAGCGCGCGTCATCCGGCGCACCTGATCCGGCGCGCGCTCCAGCCGCTCGCGCGTGGTCACGAGACCGGTGCTGGGAATCCGGATGTAAGAGCCGGCGAAACCCAGATTCTTGAGTCCTTGCGCGTAGCCCAGAAAGTTATGCGGCGGATTGAGCAACCCCGCGGAAATCCGGCCGCTCATCACCGCGGCCAGCATCGCCCCCTGCCCGCCGACTACCAGTAGATTCGCCTGGGCCGGATCGACGCCGGACTGTTGGAGCATTTTCCGAATCGTCACGTCGTGCAGGCCGCCGCGCGACGAGATGCCGATCACGCGCCCCTTCAAGTCGGCGATCGAATTGATTTCCGGCGTCGCCACCAGATCCAGCAGCGGCCGGTCGACGAACAGCATCACGACCCGAACGTCGATGCCGCGCACGGCGGCGACGACGGCCGAGCCGACCGTGCTGGCGTAGCCGATTTCTCCGGCGAGGAGGACCTTGATGTTAAGCGCCGCGGGCATGAGCACCAAATCGACGTTGAGTCCCTCCTGCTGGAAGTAGCCGCGCTCGCGGGCGACGGCGAGCGGCAGCATCGTGACCGTCAGCGAAGGGATTCCCACTTTGACGTTTTCGCCGCGCGCGGCGACGGCGATTCCGAGGATCAAGCAAAGCGCGAGCGCGGCGACACGCCTCATGACCGGACCTTTCAGTCGAGCGGATAGAGCCGGCGGGAATTTTCGCTCAGGATCTTTCGCTTCGATGAGTCCGCGAGTTTCGGGTGCTCGAGGATCGGCTTGGAGGCGCCGGGAAAGCGGCTGTCGAAATGGCTGTAATCCGAGGCGAACACGATACAGTCGTCGCCGGCGACTTCGACGACGCGCGCCAGCTCCCGCTCGTCCGCCTCGCAGGAAAAAAATAATTGTCCGCGCTTGAGCGACGCGCTCGGCCTTTCTCTCAGCGCCGGAAGTTGAACGCCAAGAACTTCCTGATGCTCGTCCAGCCGGTCGAGCCAGTAGGGCAGCCAGCCGCAGCCGGCCTCGAGAAAGACAAAGCGCAGTTTGGGAAAGCGATCGAGCAACCCCTCGCCCAGGATCACCGCCAGGGCGATCATCTGCTCGAACGGATGGCCGAACAGATGCGAATAGAAAAATTTATCGACGCGGGTTGTCGCGGTGGCTTCCGAACCGTAGCGGCCTAAAAACATATGCACGCAGATCGGCACGTCGAGACGCTCCGCCTCTTGATAGATCGGAAAGAAATAGGGATCGCCGACGTGCTTGCCCCGTAAATTCGGGAGCAGCGAAACCCCGACGAAGCCGAGCTCCATGACCGACCGGTTGAGCTCCGCAACCGCCAGAGCGATATCCTGCTGCGGCAGGACCGCGACGCTTTTAAGCCGCGCCGGATTGGCCGAACAGTATTCCGCCACCCAACTGTTGCGCGCGCGGGCCAGGGCTGCCGCCAATCCCGCGTCTTCGAGCGCCGGGATGCTGCCGCCGAGACCACCGCCGAAGAGTACCGCGATATCGATGCCCTCGGAGTCCATGTCCGCGAGCCGCGCCTTGGGATCGGTCATCCCCGGCCGTCGCGGATGCGGTCGGCTATAGGGACCGCCGACGCCGAGCGCGAAACCGCTCGGTTTGGGCCACGCTTTGCCTTCGATGAACAAGCGCGACTGCCCGTCGTCCGCGGGCCGCCGCTCGGGCGCGAGATCGCGGTACTTATCGGGCAGCCGCGGCCTCCAGTCGATATGGGTCTCCTCGATGTGACCGTCGGCGTCAATCGCCGGAAACTCTGCCGTCATTCTCTTCTCCTCCGACTCTCTATCTCTGATACAGCTCGCGGACAAAGCCAGAGTCCACTAACTCTTTCAGCGCGCTGTTGTCAATGAAGCGGCTCGTGGCCTCGGCTTTGTCCGCGGCGAAGAGGTCTACGATCGCTTGAACCGAATCCGCGCGCACGTAGGGAACCTCCTCCAGGGCGCGGGCATGCGGCGGATAACCGCCGCGCGCGACCTCCGGCGTCACCCGGAGCCGCCGGGCGACCGCGGCGACGGCGAGCTCCGGTTTGTCTTTGGCCGCCTTAAGGCTTTCGAGATAGGCGCGCAGGAAGCTCAGCACCACCGGACGGCGGCTCGAAAGAAATTCGCGTCTGACCTCGATCGCGCCCTGCAGGAAGGGAATTTTCGCCGTCGAAAGGTCGATCATCTCGCGAAAGCCTGGGCGCGGCGCCGAGGCGAACGCGACGTCCACCAGCCCTTGGTCGAGCGAGGCGAAAATCTCCGGCAGACCGCCGTGATGGAGAAATTTGACCTCTTTGTCGCCCACCCCGGCGTTGCGCAGCGCCAGGCGCGCGATCGCATGCGTGGCCGAGCCGGCGCGCGTGACGCCGAGCGTCTTGCCCTTGAGCTCGGCCAGATTTTTGAGCGGAGAATCTTTTCTCGTCCAGACCGAGATCACGCTGAAGTTGGGCTTGGCGGCGATAAAAACCAAATCGCTTCCCGCCAGGTTCGCCGCGATGGTCGAGGAGCCGCTGAAGGCGCCGAATTCGACCGAGCCGCCGACGACCGCCTGCACCGGGATCGCCCCGCGCGCGTGGATCACTTTAACGTCGAGACCGTATTTGTCGTAGAGAGAAAGATCTTGCGCGAGCCAGAGCGGCGCGTTGGTGGCGCTGAGAGCTTCGTAGATGACGCCGACGGTGAGCTTCTTCTCGGGCGGAGACTTGGGCTGGCTATGAGCCGACGCGGGTGGACTCAGCGCAAGGATCGACAGACTTAAGATCCATCGCTTGGCTAGTTGCCCCATCGCTCTCGGGCTCGGGTCGCACTACTTAACGGCTACCTTTTTGAAGAAACCTTCTTTGTCCAGCTCGGCGACAAAGCGCATGTCCACATGATCGTCCGGCTTCGTAGTCTTCGCCTGCGGGACGGTCTCGGCGACGTCGGCGATAACCGCCTCGATCCCTTTCCGGCTGACATAAGGCGGGTACTCCAAATACTGACTGAATTGATTGAAGGTGTCTTCCTGGATGTCCGGATCCTTCACCTTGAGATGGTTCTGGATCATCTTGAGGGCGGCCGCTTTATTGCTTTTGAACAGATACACGCCCTCGCCATATGCCCGGGCGACGCGCCGGACGATGTCGGGGTTGGCATTCAAGTAGCTCCGCGCCGCACCTATACCCACCGACACATACTCGGGCCCGTCCTTGGCGAGATTCATCAATTCCACGAATCCCGCTTTGCGCGCCCGGCTGTTGGTGGGCGGCGAAACCACGCCGGCGTCGACTTGGCCGGCGGCCAGAGCCGTAAAAATATTCGGAACTTCCAACAGCGGAAGTATCTGGTAATCCGAAGGCTTCAAACCGGCCTGGCTCAAGGCGTAGAGCGCCGAGGTGTGCGTGGATGAACCGATCCGTGTGATGCCGATCTTTTTACCCTTGAGATCGGCGATCTTCTTGATCTCGGGCTTGGCCATGAGGGAAAAAACCATCCGGTTGGTAGCGCCGAGGATCAGCGCCAGATTCGCGCCTTTAAGATTCGCCTGCACTTCATTGTTCCCGTCCATGAAGGAAAAGGCGATCTCGCCCGCCAGGATCGCTTGAATCCCGCGTGAGCTCGACGGGATGTGGATCACCTCCACGTCGAGGCCGTTTTTCCTAAACAACCCCTCCTGTTGCGCCATGAACAGGCCGCTCTGCGCGCCGGTCACGGCCGTCCAATTGATCCTGACCTTGTTTTGCGCCCCCGCGTCCGGCGTCAGCGACGCCACGACCATCAGAGCGATGGCAAGGCATGTTCCGATCTTCATTTTTTCTCCTGCGGAGAAGTTCTTCGTCCCGGAAACCGTATAACAGACAAAGACAAAGTGTCAATCTCGCCCTACTTTGGAAATCCGGCGCAGGCGTGATAAACAATTTCCATGACGACAAAAGTTCATCTGACCTTGGCCTGCGGTGATTACGAGAGCGTGCGCGCGCTGATCGATGGCAAGGTCGAGCCCGACGGCATCG
>DASXRG010000129.1:0-16025 GCA_036506735.1 Binatia bacterium
GATGAGTTTCGCTTCAGCGAGCGCCATTTCGCCGACATGTCGGCCGTCGTGGCGGATCTCAGCCGGCGGTTTGCCGGAACGCCGTTGTTTTTGGTCGGGACCAGCCGCGGCACCGTTTCTGCGGCCGCGCTCGGCGCCAAGTTCGGCCAGCAGGCGTCCGGTACGGTTCTCACCTCGACGGTTTTCCGCGCCACGGGACGAAATTCGAAGGAGCCGGGGCCGGAGCTCAGCGGGTTCGACTTCACCAGCATTAAAATTCCCCTTCTGTTCGTCCATCACGTTTCGGATCAATGCGCGGCGACTCCCTACAGCGACGCGCGGCGGCTCTCCGACAGGTATCCTCTGATATCGGTTGCCGGCGGGCTAACTCCGAAACAACCGCCGTGCGAAGCGCTCAGCTACCATGGCTATTACGGCAGAGAATCGGAAACGATCGAGGAAATTGTAAACTGGATGTTAAAAAAATCTTTCCGAGGCGAGATCAGCTAAAGACTGCGCGCTCCTGCTAGCGGCTGCCCGGCGTCAGGCTTAGCGAATTCGAAAAATTCGAGATGGGCGGGAGAGGACCCCTTACCCACTGCGTCTTTCGCGGCCATTCATGCAACAGGGTGAGAAAGTCTTGAGCGTGGGGGGAGAGGGAACTCCTCTTGTCGAAGACGATGTAAGTATCGACCGTCATCTTGAGTTCCGGTATTTTTATGATCTTCAGCTCGCCTCTTCTAACGTCCGGCGCGACAATTTCGCTGAATAAAATCCCCAGACCTATCCCGCTCCTGACGGCAGCTTTTGCCGCTTCGGGCGATTCGCAATACATGACGATATTCAGTTTGTAGCCCTGTTGTTCGAGGTGCTTTATCGTTTCCCAGACCCGGTCTGGACCTTCTTTCCCTTTCTTTATTACGAGCGGCGCTTGGGTCAATTCCGCTAAGGTCAGGGTGTCCTTTTTACCACAGGGATGTTTCGTGGACGCGAAAGCCACCAACTTCTCGCGTCCGTAAAGCTCCGCAGCCACGGAAGGATGATGAGAAGGGTTGGTGACGACTCCAATTTCAATTTCTCCGTTCAGGACCAGCCGTTCTATGCCGCGGCTCGTATCGGTGCGAAGCGTCATTGCGACCAACGGGTGCGTTTCCTTAAAAATCGTCGAAAGCATGGGAAGAAAAGAAACCGATGGACTCTGGCTGCCGCCTATTCTTAGAGTTCCGGACGCCCTGTCGGTGCGCTTCCTGCCGAACCGGCTCTTCAGCTTTTCAAATTGATTTAGGATCGGTTCGATTTCTTTTAGAAAGAGCCGCCCTTCGTCCGTCAGTTGAATGCCTCGACTGTTCTTTCTGTACAGTGTCACGCCGTATTCCTGCTGCAAAAGCTTGACTTGTTGCGAGACTGAAGGCTGGCTGATGTGCAATTCGGCGGAGGCTTTGGTGACATTCAGGTACTTTGCGATCGAGCTGAAAATCCTCAACTGGTGAAGGGTCATAATTCACCCCCTTGCGCGTCACTTTTTGAAATTACCAGTTGCAAGTCGGCCTTGGAGTAGCACGGTCAAGCTGACCCGCTGAAGCAGGTAATGACCTTAATTTCGTTAATAAGATACCTGACTCAAAACCACGTGCTCGAAAAAAACCGGTCGCGACCGGCCCCTCGTTACCGCTGTGCAGCGCATCGTCATAAGAAACCGTCAGGCGGCACAGATTTCATGGGTGAAGAACCATTGACGTGTCGGCTGTTCGCGGTGTGGCTGCGGACAAGTGTCAGGAAGGCCCTGGCGTTCACCGAGAGCGGTTTGTCTTGGTGATAGATGATGTGGCTTTCGGAGTGCGTGTTCAATCCGGGGACTGAGAGCATCTTGAACTCCCTCCGGTTAATCTCGGCCTGCACGAGATCCCTGTAGATAATGCCCAAGCCCATCCTTGCCTTGACCGCGGCCTTCAGGGCGTCGGACGATTCGCAGTACATCGCGACGTTCCAGGTGAGCCCCTGGCCTTCGATCTGCCGCAAGATTTTTTCGAAAGCTAACAGACGGCCTTTTTTAAAAACGACCAGCGGCGCATTCGCGACTTCAGCCAGGCTCTGGCGCTTGCGCCTGGCTAAAGGGTGCTCGGGTGAAGCGAAGAAAACCAATTCTTCTTGACGGCAAGGCTCATAGATAAGGTGCGGTAAAGCGGAAGAATTTGTGACCACCGCGACCTCGACTTCGGAATCCAATACCATGCGCTCCAACACGTCGCTGTTGTGTGTCCGAAAGGTGACCTTGGTATCCGGATGGGTTTCTCGGAAGAGCGAGGCGAGCAGAGGCAGAAAAGAGGCGGACGGGCTGTGGCTTCCGCCAATCCTGAGCGATCCTTCCTGCGGGTGGGCGCCGAATTTTGTCTTTAGGAGATCGACTTGAGCCAAAATCGGTTCGATCTCTTTGAGAAAGAGCCGCCCTTCCTCGGTGAGCTTAATCCCGCGCCCGTTCTTTTGGTAGAGTTTCGCCCCGTATTCTTCCTGCAGAAGTCTTACCTGCTGGGATACCGAAGGCTGGCTGATGTGAAGCTCGGCGGAGGCCTTGGTGATGTTGAGGAACTTCGCTATTGAGCTGAAAATCTTCAGCTGGTGCAGAGTCAAGGTATTGCCTCCTCCGGGAGCCTGAACCGCAAGTCATGCGAGCGCGCACGGGACCCCGAACGAGTGTTTGTTTCTTAACGCGCCTGAGGTCATAACCTGCCCGGCCCTACCTTGTCAAGACCCCATCATGGATAAAATTAGATACGAGCGATTCGAAAAAGATATTGGACAATTTTTTTGTAGGGGTGTTTAAAGGGACTCCCGGTAAGGACCGGCAATGTCCTTGGGCGCCTCTGTCGCGTCGCTCGCGTTCCACGCAAGATGGAGAAAACTCCATATGAGCTATCCAAAAAAAGTATTAGACAATTTTCTTGCCGAGTGATTTAAGAAGAGTCCGTGAAAAATTATTTTCAGCGCTTCAAAGCGCAACACGGCAAGGGAGACGGTCATGGAAAGACCTCGAAAATCAGCGCGGCGGCACTGCCGAGATCCTTAGGTCACTTGGCTAGTTGTCATCTCCTGGGAAGAGCCGAGCAAATGACGATGACGTGAAAGGAGAGAAGGTTTTATGAAGAAGTGGAGTATTTTTTATACAGTATTTTTTCTCGTGGGACTCTTGGCGGGCGTCGCACAGGCGACCCACACCAAGTTTACTAGTCCGCTGAAGATCGCGCCGACCCTCACGGGCGCGTCGATCACGATCAACGCGGTGGACGCCGATGTGCCGGTTCTCGCTGGAGCACCGACGAGGTTTTGGACACTAGGCGGGGACGTTCCCCCTCCGACTATTCGAAGGCCGACCGGTCAGACGAGCAACGTGACATTCAACTATGCGCTGGTCGATATCAAGGGCCCTGGTCCCGACGGTCTGGGTGCTGGAACTCAAACCGGCATTCCGGGGGATCATAGCCAGCTTACGATCCATCATCACGGCTCGCACGTGACTCCTAAGTTCGACGGCTGGGCCTGCGGCTTCTACTTCGGCGGGCTCAACAATACACGCGCTAACACCTTGACATATACCTACCCGCTGAAAGAAAACGACACGGCGAACAACTCGGGCAACGAGAGGGCGGCCACCGAGTGGTACCACAACCACCGCGTCGATGCGACCGGCCACACGGCCTGGAAGGGTCTGGCGGGCGGATTTTTCATCATCGATTCGGATCCGGCCGAGGCCACTCTACCTCTTCCCAGAGGGAATTATGACGTTCCGCTTACGATCAGGGACCTGCAGTTCGATCGTAACAACCAGATCCCGTATAACTTCAACTTCAACGGCAGCACCGGCGACCACATCCTGGTCAACGGCGTGCCCCAGCCGTTCTTCAACGTTGAGCCGCGCAAGTATCGCTTCCGGGCGCTCGTCCCGGGCAACTCGCGCAAGTACTTCATGCGCCTCAGGAACGGCAACAGCAACGTCAACATGACCCAGATCGCGTCGGAGGCCGGGCTCATGGCCGCTCCGGTGAACCGAACCGAAATCCCGATCGGCATCGCGGAGAGACTCGAGTTCGTCATCGACTTCGCGCCGTTCGCGGGCAGGAACCTGATCCTGCAGAACAACGACAGCGCTACCGGCCAGTGCGTTCCGGGCAACTGCTCGACCGCCACATCTGAGATCATGCAGTTCCGCGTCGGGACCGTGGTGACGGACCCCAGCAACAACACCGTTCCCGCGACCCTGCGGGCGATTCCCACCTCCGCCCAAATGACGCCGGTGGCGAAAAGCAGGTCGATCCAGTTCACCCGTGAAGGCACGCACTGGACCCTCCAGGTCACCACGGGAAGCCGCCTCGGCGACGACCGGATCATGGACTGCGGCCGCACGGACGCGGATCCGGAGGTCAACAAGGTCGAACAGTG
This sequence comes from Binatia bacterium, assembly GCA_036506735.1. Taxonomy (GTDB): domain Bacteria; phylum Desulfobacterota; class Binatia; order UBA9968; family UBA9968; genus JAJPJQ01. The sequence goes on from DASXRG010000129.1 coordinate 4,414, forward strand.
GAACATCAACAACCCAGGCAACTGGACCCACTCGATCCACATCCACGACGTGGATCAGGTCTGCCTGAGCATCAATGGGAGCGCGACGTCGACCGGCTGTAACTCGTACAACCAGTTGAAGGAGACCTGGCCTTTCCCACCGAACACCAACATCTCGATGCGGTTTAAGCCGACGGACTTCACGCAAGCGGCGTTCGATCCTGATAACACGCCCTGTAATTCTACGGGCGCGGAGCAGCCGCCGAATCCCAATAACACCGGCGAATGTCAGGATGTCCAATTCGCCGATAACAACGGCGATCTCACCACGCCGACGTTTACCCCTGATCGGCATGGAGGAGACAATGTGACCGGGACTCAGACTGTGGCCGAGGCCGCAGGCGGAAGGTACATGATCCACTGCCACGTGCTCGAGCACGAGGATCTGGCGATGATGACCCAGTGGCGCGTGCGGTCGTCGCCGACCGACGGCGTAGTCAGAGAGGTGCCTTGCAATCCGCCAGGTAGCTGCACCAACTGAGCTGCAACCTCCAGGTCGAGGCAATACCGAAAAAAGGGGGCTCGCAAGGGCCCCCTTTTTTGGCAATTGGCTATTTTTTAATGCTGCCTTTTTGCTCTATAGAAGCGGACTTGGCGCCCCATCCAGGCGCGATTTCGGTAAGCGAAAGGAGTTCTGTCAATGCGTTTCAAAAACTCATGCTGCCGAGATGTTCTATGGATTATGTTTCTCGGGATCGGACTTTCTCTCTTCCCCATCTCTTTACAGGCGAATCATGAAGTCCAGGAAGCTCAGAACTTGATCGAGGAGTCGATCAGGAAGACTTTTGACGCATTCAACAAGGATGACTACAGCGGCTTTGTGGATGGCTGGACCGATATCGGCTTCTTGAACAAGGCGTTGTTTGTCATGCACGTGGATAGGCCCGTTCCCAAAGACGAGGTATCGATATATTTTGGCGCCATGAGGCTCATGGGCCAGATCCGATTGCTTAACGTCTCCAACGTCAAGATGTTGGATCATATGATGATAACCGGGACGGCGGAAATCGATATCCTCCAGGGAAATGTTCGGGAGCGCTATGAGCTCAACATGGTCAAGCGGCCGGCGCTGGACAAGCGCTATAAGATTGCCAAGGACAAGCTGCTGCCCCTGTATCCCGACGGTTTTCCCGTCGTCGATGTGAAGATGACGGAGTACGCGTTCCAGTTTGACAAAAGCCGGGTCGCGCGGAACATGGTGTTGAAGCTCGCCAATCAAGGCAGAACAGAGCACGAATTTGTGCTTTTCCAGATTATGCCTTCGGGCTGGGAGAATTCAGTGGCCCGCGGAGCGTGGCATTTCGAGCCCGGTAAAACGATCGATGTGGTACTCGCGGGGTTGGAGCCGGGCAACTACGCGATGGTCTGCTGCCTGAGGGACGCGGACGACAAAGCCCATTGCGACAAGGGCATGCGGACGGAATTCGCGATCAATTAAGTCGGAGGCCTCCCATGGTTAGAAAAGCATTATTCTTGGGAGGGGTGGTATGTGTTGTTGTGCTGGTCCTATTCGGTTGGTGGAGCGGCGGCGAGAGGAAGAAAAGCAGCTCCCCAGCCGCCGGAAAACAAGAGCCCGTGACGTCCCGGACGGAATCGCGGTCGCGATTCGGTGACTGGGTAAGGTCGTGGATTCTACCCGACCAGGGATCACAATCCGCCGGTTGGGATCCGAAGGATGTCGAGGAGGCAATAAGAAAGACGTTTCTCGCATACAACCGGCAGGACCTGCGCGCCTTCAAGGCGGGCTGGACAGCGAAGGGCTTTCAACAGGTCTATGAACATCCCAAAGAAAAAGTCATCGATTTTATCCCGTTGAGCCTTCTCAGTTTTAGGCCTTACAAAATAGGAGAATTCTCCAACACCACGATTGACGGACAGAGCGCCGCGACCGAAGTGACGCTCGCGCATGGCGACGTCCAGGAAACGCACCGATTTTCACTTGTGCGCGAGGAAGACGCGTGGAGGATCGATCGAGACGATAAGATATCCAATATTCCGAACAATCCCGCGGTGGGTACCACGGTCGTCGGCGTGAAGCTGCAATACCACAACATGCAACTGGAGCAAACCCGGCTGACTCCAGGGACCGTGGCGTTCAAAATCACCAACACGGATACGCAACGGCACGAGTTTATCGTTAAGAAGATCATGGAATCGGACAATGAGGAAACGATCGGGATGATCAAACCTTTGGAGCCGGGACAGAGTGAAACGCTTATCCTGGCGAACCTCGCGCGTGGACGCTATGTGGCCATGTGCAATATGCTCAGTCGCGATGGCGTACCGTTCGCCAACGGGATGCGCAATGAATTTACCGTAGAGTAAGCCAGTGCTATATCGAATATTCAAACTCTTACCCTTTGTCGCCTTTAGCCTATTTAGCATCAGCAGGGCAGCCGATGCGCCTAAGCCCGCTGTAACCGGTCGTCAGCTCGTCAACGGCCATAGCAGCCGCGCCCATTTAAGCGCCGATGGCCGCTTCGTTGCATTCGACTCGTACGCCACAAACTTGGTGGCCGGCGATACGAGCCAGACGAGTCGGGTTCTGATTCACGACCGCTCTAACGCCACAACCAAAGTCATCAATGCGACGGAAGGCGGGATGTCCACTAACGGCGCCAGCGTATCCGCCGTTCTCACGGCGGACGGCCGTTACGTCGCGTTTGCGTCCGAGGCCACCAACCTTGTCGCCGGAGACACCAACATATTCAGGGACATCTTTGTGCGCGACTTGAGCACTGGAAAAACCGAGCGCGTGAGCGTCCACACCGATGGCACCGAGGCGGTCAACGGCCACAGCTCCTCGCCTTCGATCAGCGCCGATGGCCGCTATGTCGCTTTTGAGTCTCAGGCGCTCAACCTCGTCGGCGGCGATACCAATGGATTCCTAGACATCTTTGTTCATGACCGGGAGAAGCATACTACGATCCGCGTTAACGTCTCCACCGAGAAATACCAGGCGCTCGGCGGCCAGAGCTATCATCCATCTATCAGCGGCGACGGGCGTTACGTCGTCTTCGTTTCCGATGCCACCAACCTTGTTCCCGGCGATACGAATAAAGTACCCGACATTTTCGTTCACGATAGGGTCAAAGGCACCACCAAGCGCGTGAGCGTGGCCAGCGACGGCGCCGAGGGGATAGGCGGCGCTTCGACGCAACCCGCGATCAGCGCCGACGGCCGCTACGTCGCGTTCGTCTCGGAAGCGACCAACCTTGTCCCGGGCGACACCAATGGGCTGGCCGACATCTTCGTTCACGATATGGATAAGGGCACTACGGAGCGCGTGAACGTCGCTACTGGTGGCGCGCAAACCGTGGGCGGCCATAGCTTCTATCCAGCCCTCAGCGCCGATGGGCGCTTGGTTGCGTTTCTGTCGGACGCTGCGAATCTAGTCCCGAAAGACACCAACGGTAGCTGGGACATTTTCGTTCACGACCGCCAGACCGGGACTACCGAACGGCTGAGCGTCGCGAGCAACGGCACCCAGGGCGACGCGGGCTCGGCCCGTCCGTCGATCAGCGCCGACGGGCGCTACGTCGCGTTCGAATCGGGCGCGTCCAACCTCGTGCCGGACGACACGAACGGCGTCGTCGACATCTTCGTTCACGACCGCCAAACGAAAAAGACGGCGCGTGTCAGCGTGCTCACCGATGAAATCACGACTAAGACAACGACAGAAAAGCAATCGAAAGGAGAACCAAAGAAATGACAATTGGAAAAGCGAGGGTCACAACGAGGCACATCGCGCTTTGGCTCGTCGTTGTGATGGTCTTTCCCTTCCTCGCTCATGCGAACGGCAAGGGCAAGTGGGTGCGAAAAGAGGTGAACGAAGCCGCTACCAACTTCGCACTGTACAATGTGGACGGCAAGCGGATTGCGCTTAAGGACCTGCGCGGGAAAGCGGTTCTCCTGAGTTTTATTTACACCAGCTGCACGACCGGTTGCCTCGTGGTAACCGCCAAAATGAAAGACGTTCAGAAGGCGTTCAAAGACAAGCCGTTCGCGCTCGTGAGCGTGTCGTTCGACCCGGCGCACGATACGCCGGAGGCCATGAAGGCGTATGCGAAACGTTTCGGCGTCGACTTTAGCAACTGGTACTTCCTCACCGGGCCGCCCGAAATCGTCGAGAACGTCCTGTTCGATTACAAGATCGAGGTCAATCGCGCAGGCAAGAAAGGACCCAACGGCGAGATCGTAGCGGTGGAGCTGGTGGACCACGGCGTGAAGTCGTTCGTAATCGATAAGACCGGCGCGAAGCGATTCGAGTACTACGGGCAGGATTTCGACAGCAAGGTCGCGATCAAGGATATCGGCAAGCTCGTGAGCGAGGGACTATGAATCACCCGCGTCATCTCGTGTCCATCGCCGCGCTCGCGCTGCTCTCGGCCGCGTCGAGCGTGGTTCTCTCGGCGCGCCGATCCGAACCGGCAGCATGGGAAACGGTTCCCGTCGTCATTCCCTATCTCAAAGCGTCCTATGCGCGGGATTTCCACGAAGCGTACGCTTTTCTTTCATCGGGCGATCGGAGCGTCACCGATAAGGAGAGCTACGCGAGGGAGCGAGGCGCTTTCAGCGGCTTCGCCTTGGAGCTGGCCAAGGCGCTCGCGGGGTTCATCAAAGCTACGCCGGTCGAAGAAACCGTCGACGGCGATCGCGCTCACGTCAAACTCCAGTTGACCTTCCCGGACGCCAATAAGCTTTCCGCCGCTTTGTTCGGCTGGGACGAGGAGCGACTCAACGCGCTGTCGCCGAAGGAGCGCAGCGATCTCATCGAGACGCTGGAGCGACGCCGCCGCGAAGGAAAAATGCCGATGATCGACTCGGTGCGGGAATTCGAGCTCGTAAGGGAAGGCGCAAATTGGCGGATATTTCTCGACTGGGCGGCGGGGATCCGGATCTCTTTCGATGCGATCGTCCCCGCCTCCTCGCTCATTGAAGCCCGGCCCGTGCTCAAAGAAGTTATTGCAACTAGAGGCAAGCTGTTTAATGTTTTTTTTAAAGTGCGGAATCTCTCAAGCCGTCCAGTCACCACGTGGATCGTCCACCGTGTCGAGCCGAGCGACATTGACAAGTACCTCGATCTCGTCGAATGCAATCTGCTCTTGCCGGTCAGCCTTCAACCGGGAAAGGAAGTGGAATACCCGTCTTCTTATCTCATGAGAGGGGATGTCGCGGACAGTATGAAGCGCATGAAGGTGACCTATGAGTTCAAAGTGGAAGAACGGTAAGCTCATTGCGACCGCGCTCCTGCTGTCGATAGTCTTCGCAACGCCAGCCATCCCGCAGGTTGCGGGCCCGCCTAAAAGAGGAACGGTTGGCCGAAAGGCCGTTCCAACCGTCATTCCAGATCTCAACCTGCTGGATCAGGATCAAACGGAATTCCCCTTACGCAGCCTGCGAGGGAAGGTGGCGCTCGTTTCGTTCATTTACACCACCTGCGCAGACGTCTGCCCTCTTCTTACTGCGAAGTTCGCCGCGATCCAGCAGCAGGTGAAGAGCCAAGGGTTGAACGATTATTTTCTCCTGAGCATAACGACTGATCCCGAGATCGATACTCCGAAAGTCCTCAGATCTTACGGCCAGCGCTTTGGCGCTGATTTTCGTTCCTGGGCTTTCCTGACGGGTGACAAGAACGAGCTATCGGAATCATGGCGCTTCTTCGGCGTTCGCGTCAACAAACGCGGCAATGGTTTAACAGACCATATCGGGGTGACGAGCCTCATCGATCGCCAGGGAATGAGAAGAATCGACTATTACGGTGATTCGTGGACGGAGAAAGAGGTGCTAAAAGATATCGCTGAGTTGATCGGTGCGCATCACGCGGACGGGATGCACGGACAGATGAGACCAGCAAACGGGACGGCGCTGAAGGCGGATCTGAAGCCGGCCGAGGGAGCGGGCGTTACGATCCTCACGCCCAAGCCGGGTCAGGTCTTCACGGGCGACCAAATTCCGCTCCACTACAAATTCGTCAAAGGTAAAAAAGGCCACCATCTCCACGTGTACGTGAACGGCGAGCTGATGGGCATGTTTGAGGGCGAAAAAGGAATGTTGACCGGAATTGCGCCGGGCAAGCACCTACTGGAAGTCAGGGTAGCCGTAGATCATCAAACCGAGTTGGACGCGATCGACAGGGTAAATTTTGTCGTCAAGTAAACCTGCGTGCGCGAGCGAAGCGGCGGCGGATGAAGCAGGTTCGAGGACCGGGAGAAGGATTTTGGACACCGAGGTGTCAGTCTTGAAGAAACCAAAAACCGTGGTCGTCATGCCGGCGTACAACGCGGCCCGGACGCTTCGAATTACCTACAACGCGATTCCGCGGGAAAAAGTCGACCACATCATCCTCGTCGACGACGGCAGCACGGATGAAACGCTGAGAATCGCCCGGGAGTTGAATCTCGAGGTGTTCGTTCATTCGAGAAACTTCGGCTACGGAGCCAATCAGAAGACCTGCTATACCGAGGCGCTCAAGTCCGGCGCCGATATCGTCGTCATGCTCCATCCCGACTATCAATACGACCCGAAGCTTTTGCCTGAGCTCGTGGCGCCTATCGAATCCTTGCAGGCGGATATTGTTCTGGGTTCGCGGTTTCTCTGCGGCAGCGTCGTCAAACAGGGAATGCCGTGGTGGAAATATCTCGGCAACCGGTGCCTTACCGTGCTGGAAAATTGGGTCTTGGGATTGCGCCTCGCCGAATACCATACGGGGTACCGCGCTTACAGCCGGCGCGCGCTGGAGGCCGTGCCGTTTCTGTTAAATTCCGACAAGTTTGTCTTCGATCAGGAAATCCTCGTCCAAGCCGTCCATCTCGGATTTAGAATCAAGGAGGTGCCGGTACCGACAAAGTATTTTCCCGAGGCTTCGAGCGCGGGATTTATCGCCAGCGTGATCTACGGCATGAGCATCTTGCGCCTGCTCGGCCGCTACCTGCTGCACCGGATGTCTCTCGTGAGCCTGCTGCAATTCGACTCCTTCCCGGCGAGGTACCGGCGGGTCGAATAAGGTCGGCAGCGGATTTGAAATGAAGGCGCTGGTGCTTTCCGGCGGTCATGGGACGAGGCTTCGCCCGCTTACATACACGATGGCGAAGCAGATCATCCCGGTCGCCAACCGGCCGATTCTCTCCTATGTGATGCAACACATTGCCGAAGCCGGGATCCGTGACGTCGGCGTCGTTATTTCCCCGGAAACCGGCGCGCAGATCCGGGCGGCGCTGGAAAAAGACTTCGATCTCGATTTCACCTTCATCACTCAGGAACAGCCTCACGGATTGGCCCACGCCGTGAAAGCGGCCCGCCGGTACCTCGGCGAAGACCGCTTTGTGATGTATCTCGGAGACAACCTCATCGGCCAGGGCATTCGCGATTTCGTGCGCGCATTCCAGGATTCCAGAGCCGACGCGGTTATCCTCCTGAAGGAAGTGGACAACCCGACGATGTTCGGCGTCGCCGAGGTGGACTGCGCCGGCCGCATTCAACGTCTGGTCGAAAAACCGAAGCAGCCGCCCAGCAGCCTCGCCTTGGTGGGCGTATATTTTTTTTCGCCGCGCATTCACGCGGCGATCGACCAAATCCGGCCTTCGTGGCGCGGCGAGCTCGAGATTACCGACGCGATTCAAAAACTCTTGGACCAAGGCGGCCTGGTCGAAAGCTTTCTCTTGAAGAGCTGGTGGCTGGACACCGGAAAAAAGGACGACCTGTTGGAGGCGAACCGCCACGTGCTCGACGAATGGACTGAGCGGGAAATCAACGGGCAGGTGAACGGCGACAGCCGCGTGCTCGGACGCGTGCGGCTGGAAGAAGGCGTTCAAATCGTTGACAGCGAGATCCGCGGCCCGGCTGTGATCGGGCGGGGGACGATCGTCGAGAACGCCGTCATCGGCCCCTATACGAGCATCGGCCGTGATTGTTCGATTAAACGTTCGTCCCTCGAACATTGCGTGCTGCTGGACGGCGTCAAGATCGAAGGGATCGAACGGCTGGCCGACAGCATTCTCGGCCGCCACGCGATAGTCCGCCGCTTGGGCGCGAGCTACGAGGCCTTGCGTTTGATGATCGGCGATGACGCGGAGGTCTTGCTGTAGGTGATTTTTCGACGGCGGCAGCTCGGCATCCCTGACGTGATCGTGTTGGAGGCTCAATCGTTCCCGGACGCCAGGGGGTTTTTCTTGGAGATGTACAAGCGGTCCCATTTTTCTCGCGTTGGAATCGGAGAAAATTTCGTGCAAGACAACTACTCCCACTCGGTTCGCAACACTCTGCGCGGCCTCCATTATCAAAAACCTCCCAATGCCCAGGCCAAGCTGGTGACGGTTCTACGCGGCGAGATCTTCGACGTGGCGGTCGATATCCGCAAAGGCTCTCCCAGCTATGGCCGTTGGACGTCGGTGACGCTCTCTTCCGCCAAACCGGAAATGGTTTACGTGCCGGTCGGATTCGCCCATGGTTTTTGTGTGCTGAGCGATGAGGCGGATGTCTTCTACAAAGTCAGCGCAGAGTACGCGCCGGAATCGGCGCGTGGAATCATCTGGAACGATTCCACTGTGGGCATTCGGTGGCCCGTGAGTGAGCCGGTGACTTCCGCTCAAGATGCGCAGCTACCGTCGCTGAAAAACGCCGACAACGATTTCGTTTACGCGGAGAAGCGATGAGAACGCTCTTCATAACCGGCGGCTGCGGTTTTATCGGCAGCCACTTTGTGCGCGCGGCGCTTGGGCTGGGAACCTTCGACGCGGTTAATCTCGACAAGCTGACCTACGCCGGCGATACGGCGCGGCTCACGGATGTCGGCGGTCATCCGTCGTATCGATTCGTTCACGGCGATGTCGTGGATCGAGCGCTACTCGACCGGCTGTTTGAAGAGAAAAAGCCGTGGGCGGTAGTGAATTTCGCCGCCGAGTCGCACGTGGACCGAAGCATTCTCGACCCCGCTCCTTTCCTGCGGGCGAATCTGATCGGCACCCAAATATTGCTCGATGCGGCGCGGCGCCACGAAGCGCAGCGCTTCGTCCAAATTTCCACCGACGAGGTGTACGGCGATGCCGCTGGTAAGGAATCTTTCCGCGAAGACGGCCCGCTAACGCCCAGCAGCCCCTACGCCGCGAGCAAGGCCTCGGCCGATCTCCTGGCGCTCGCCTATGGCCGCACCTATGGTCTTCCGGTGCTGATCGTGCGCAGCAGCAACAACTACGGGCCGTTTCAGTTCCCGGAGAAACTGGTTCCCCTAACCATTCGCAACGCGATGGTCGGCGCCGAGCTGCCGCTCTACGGTGACGGCCTGCAGCGGCGCGATTGGCTCCACGTCGAAGACAATTGCCGCGCCATCCTGGCGATTTTGGAGCGCGGCCGACCGGGCTCGATCTATAATGTCGGCGCAGGAGAAGCGCGCACGAATTTAGCGACCGTGCGCGCCCTATGCGGGATTCTGGCGGAGGAGGCCGGCTTGGAACTCAAGGCGCTGCACGAGCGCGTCCGTTTCGTCGCCGACCGCCCCGGACATGATCGCCGGTACGCCGTCAACACCGAGAAGATTCGGCGCGAGTTGGCGTGGCGCCCGCGGATTTTTCTGTCCGAAGGGTTGAGGCGGACGGTTCGCTGGTACCTCAATCACAGGGATTGGCTCAATCGGATCGATTCGCCCGAATATCGGTCCTATTGTGAAGCCGTTTACGTTCGAAACTGGGAGCGGCCTGGACGGCAATGCGAGTCGCAGTGATCGGCGCTCAGGGACAATTGGGCAGCGATGTCGTCAAGGTCCTACGGCAGGCCGGAAGCTATGAGGTTTTGCCTTTCGACCATTCTCAATTGGACTGCGCGGAGCAAGTTTCCGTCCGGCGCGCCTTGTTCGAAGCGCAACCGGAGGCCGTGGTGAACACGGCAGCCTTTGTTCGTGTCGATGACGCCGAGGACCGTCCGGAGGAAACGTTTCGGACCAATGCGATCGGTGCGCTTCACGTGGCCAGCGTGTGCGCGGAGATCGGCAGTCTTTGCGTCTATATCAGCACCGATTACGTCTTTAACGGCGAGAAAAACGGACCGTATACGGAAGAGGATGTGCCGTGTCCGGTCAACGTTTACGGCGAGTCGAAGCTGGCCGGGGAATATCTTGTGCGGCGGTCTTCGCTGCGTTGGCTGATTGTCCGGGTGGCCGGCCTCTTCGGCAGCGCCGGGGCGCACGCTAAGGGAGGCAACTTCGTCGAGACCATTCTCGCTCGGGCAGAGAGAGAAAAAAAACTTCGGGTCGTCGATGACGTCCGAACATCCCCGACCTATACCTCGGATGCCGCCGAGGTTATCGAAAGGCTCATCGGGGAAAAAGCGACGGGTATCTTTCATGTAGCCAACGAAGGCTCCTGTACCTGGCACGAGTTTGCGCGAAAAATTCTCGAACTCGCGGCCATCGACGTGGAGGTTGAGCGCATCTCCAGCACGGATTCCCCCGCCAAAGCCCGGCGCCCGGCGAACAGCGCTTTGACGAGCGTGAGACTGAGCCCACCGCTCCGGCCATGGCGCGACGCGTTGAAGGCGTACCTCGACGAACGAGGTCAGACCGCACGGGGGAGCGCCTTGTCCCGGGATTGCAAGCAAGCGTTGACATGATCGCATCGGGATCTGTCGACAAACGCGCCCTGGATTATCGAGCGGCCGCGTCTCGCCGCCGCACACAACGGAGTTTGGTCGTCGAATCGGCTTGGCTGCGCGCGCGTGGGTTGCGAATTGTCTGGATTGCGTTCATGGTTGCGGCCGCTTCGATCCCGTATCTCATCAATTACGCCGCGACGCCGGAAGGTTTTCACTATACGTGGATCGTGCCGCCCTACCACCAGGATTCGCTCGCTTATATGGCTTGGTCTGAACAGGCGGCGCGCGGCAGCATTCTCTTCAAGATCAAATACACCGCGCTCCCCCACGAACCGTTTCTCTTTCACCCTCTGTTCCTGGTGACCGGATGGCTCAAGGCTCTGCTCTCGTGGGATGTGGGTGTCATCCATTGGGTCATGAAAGGGATCGGCATCGTTTTCTTCTGGCTCGTTTACTTCAGGTACGTGGATTGGCTCAAGCTCAATCCGATAGAATATGTCGCGGCGACCCTCCTCGTCGGGACCTCTTCGGGATTCGGCTGGTTCTATTATCGACTCGTCGGTCTCCAGGGAGACCGGTTTGGTTTTTCCGCCGACCTGTGGATGCCCGATATCAATACTTTCTGGTCCCTGACATGGAATCCTCTGTTCGTATATTCTCTCATGCTGCTGCTCCTTTCGGTTTATCTCCTCGACCGCGGCACAGAAGAAGCGGACGCCCGTTCCATGTGGCTCGCCGGTCTGGCGGCGGGTTTCCTCACGTTGATCCACCCGTATCACGTGCCGCTTCTCTTCACGCTGGCGGCGTCGGTCGCGATCGTTCGTCTGCGCAGGCGAGCGCCCGGTTTACTGGCCCGCTTTTATGGCGCCGCGCTGCCTTTCGTCTCCGTTGTATTCATCATATCGAAGCTCCATCCGCTCGCTTCGCAGCATTCGGCCAGCGGAGAAATGGCGAGCCCCTATCTGACGGCGCAAACGCTCGGCTTCGGC
>DASXRG010000130.1:0-2240 GCA_036506735.1 Binatia bacterium
GACGCGGATCGGCGTCTTCCGCCCGGCTACGAGAGACTGGATTCTGGATTTCGACGGCCACGGCGACGGCAAGAATTGCGGCGACGCATGCGTTTCTTTCGGCTCGGCGGACGATCTGCCGGTCGTCGGCGACTGGGACGGCAACGGCGCCGACAAGATCGGCGTTTACCGGCCGAGCACCGGCGAATGGTTTTTGGACCTCAACGGCAATCGAACCTGGGACGGCTGCGCCGTCGATCTTTGCCTCGGACCTTTCGGCGAGCCCGGCGATTTGCCGGTCGTCGGTAAGTGGATGTAGGCCCGCAACCGCGTCCGCCTCGAATTTTAAAACCAACTTCAACGCTCGACTGTCGCGGGCGGCACGAACCCGCGCCGCCGCACGCCTCCATCATCGAAAAATACTATTGGTCGAGCGATTTGTCCCCTACCCTTAAAAGAAGTAAGGGACACTATGGCCGAAGCCGTCGAAGAGGGCCGGTTGCCCGCCACTGCCCGCCGGGTGCTGCGCCTCGACTTGATTTTCCAGCGGCTCGCGCTCGCCGGCGCGATCGTTGGAATCTGGTGGTTCGTCTCGCTCTCGATGCCTCATTACATCTTGCCCGGACCGTCGCGCGTCTGGCGGGCGCTGAACGTAATCGCCGCCAACGGCGACCTGTGGCGCAATCTTGCCATCACGTTGTGGCGCGTCGCCGTCGGTTTCGTGTTCGCCACGCTGATCGGCCTGCCTTTTGGCATCGTGCTCGGCGCGAGCCGGCGCATCGGCGAATTCTTCGAGCCGGTGATTCCCGTCTTGAACACGGTCTCTTCGGCGATATGGGCGATCTTTGCGATCATCTGGTTTGGAATTTCCAACGCGACGACGATTTTCGTCGTGTTCATGACCGCCATGCCGCTCATCATCACCAACGTCTGGCAGGGCACCCACACGGTGAACGCCGATTTCATCGAGCTGGCGCGGGTGCTCAGAATGCCGGACTGGAAGATCATGACTAAAATTTATCTGCCGACGATTTTACCTTATTTTTTTTCCGGCGCGCGTCTCGCCTTCGGCTTCGGCTGGCGCGTCTCGCTGGTCGCGGAGACCATCGGCTCTTCGAGCGGCGTCGGCTATCGTCTGCGCCAGGCCGCCGATTTGATCCAGACCGACCAGGTGTTCGCCTGGACGCTTACGCTGGTGATTTTGATGGCGACGATCGAGATGGGAATTCTTACACCGCTGGAAAATCATCTGTTCCGCTGGAAGAAAGAGGCCGGCGGCCAATAGGACGCAGAGAGTAAGAATGGATACGTCTCCAATGAGTGACCAAGCTTGCGCCGCAATGCAGGAGAACGTGCCGGCCATCGGCCTCGTCGGCGTCAGCAAGACCTTTGCCGGTCCGAACGGCGAGCGGCTTGAAGTGCTCAGGAACGTCAATCTGACGATCGCCGAACACGCGATCGTCGGCCTGCTCGGCACCTCTGGCGCGGGCAAAAGCACACTGCTCAATATCATCGCCGGCATCGTCAGACCCGACCGCGGCCGCGTCTGCATTTGCGGCGCGCCGAGCGAGGAGTTGAACGACTGGTGCGCCGCGAGCTACATGTTTCAGGACGAACGGCTGCTGCCGTGGCGCACCGCGATTCGCAACGTCGAATTCGCGCTCGAAGCGGGTTCGACGCCCAAGGCCGAGCGCGTCCGCCGCGCGCGCGAAGCGCTCCGTCTCGTCGGCTTAAGCCTTTTCGAAGCCGCCTTCCCGCATCAGCTTTCGGGCGGCATGCGGAGCCGCGTGGCGCTCGCCCGGAGCCTCGTCACCGAGCCGCGCATTCTTTTGATGGACGAGCCGTTCTCGCGTCTCGACGCGCAGACGCGCGGCCTGATGCACCAGGAGCTGCTGCGCATCTATGACCTCAAGCGAATGACGGTCGTGTTCGTCACGCACGACGTCGAGGAAGCGGTTATCCTGGCCGATCAGGTTGCGGTGATGACGCCGCGGCCCGGCACGATTCGGGAGGTTGTCGAGATCGCGCCGCCGCGGCCGCGCGATATCACGGACCTGGAAGTAATCAATTATGTCAAACGGCTCAGGGCGCTGATCTAAGGAAAGTCAAAAGGCAAAAGTAAAAAGTAAAAAGTAAAAATTCGGAAGGGGACGGGGATGAAAAGAACAAAACTATTGATGCCGTTGCTTGCGCTAGGACTTCAGCTTTTCGCGTCGGCTCCGTCGTTCGCCCAGAACATGAAGGTCGGCTATTGGACCAGC
>DASXRG010000131.1:0-27325 GCA_036506735.1 Binatia bacterium
TGATCGCGCCGGTAGCGCAACGGCGGCAGAACTTCCCAGGCGTTGGTTTTCGCATCATAAACCGCAACATCAGCTACAGGCTCATAAGCGGTTAATTCCCCTGTAGATTTAAATCGCTCACCACCCATCGCGTAGATCCGCCCGTCAACCACGGCGACCGCAAGGGCGCCGCGCGGGGTCGGCAGCGGTGCGCGCTTCTCCCAGCGGTCGTTTGCCGGATCGTACTGCCACACGGATGTGATCGGATTGCGTTTGGCGAAAGTGCCGGTGAAGCCGCCGACGACGTAGATCTTGCCGTCCGACCCCGCGACGCCGTGGTGATGCATCGCCTCGGGAATCGGCGCCGCCTGCTTCCACTTGTTGGCGGCCGGATCGTAAACCTGCACCAACGTGCTCGGTATCTGATCCGCGCCGTAGCCGCCGATGATGTAGATCATGTTTCCGAGCGCGGTGATGCCCGCTTCCTGGCGCGGCTCGGGCATCGCGCCGGCCAGACTCCAGGCGCCGCCCTTGGGAAGCGCGCCCGGCGACGCTGCCAACTGGCAGAATCCCAGCGCGGCGGCCATCATCGCCATACTATTGAGGCTGCGCTTCATGGGCCGTCTCCTTTCATTGGGAAGAGAACGAGGAGGAGACTAGTCAATCACCCGGGGAGATGTCAACTAGAAGCAAGCGATGAAAGCGGAAAGCGGATATTTTCCGCTTTCATCGTTTCCGCTTTCAGCTTTGTACTCAGGCGCCGAGCGCCTTGCGCAACTGGACGAAGGCCTTTAGCTGGCCCTGGGTCACGACGATTTGGTTGTCCTCAGCCTGATAGAGGCTGCGCTGAGTTTCGAGCAAGGTCAGATAATCGATCGCGCCGGCGTCGAAGCGCGCCTTGGCGATGTCGTAGGCGTTCTGCGATTCGGCGACCGATTGACGCGAGAGCGCCGCTTGCTCGTTGTTGCTTTTGAGCGCGGCGAGCGCGTCTTCGACTTCCTGAAACGCAACCAGCACGGTTTTCTGATATTGCGCGGCCAGCTCTTTCTGCCGTGCGGTGACGTTTTGCAGATTGCCGGTGAGCTTGCCGCCGGTAAAGATCGGCGCGAGTATATTCGCCGCGAGCGAAGTCGCCGCAGCGGCCGGGCCGCCGAAGCCCGCCGCGATACTCGAGCTCACGCCCAAAGTCAGCGAGGGAAAGAAAGCCGCGCGCGCCGAGCCGATGTCGGCGTTGGCGGCCTTGAGACCGGCCTCGGCGCTCTCGATGTCGGGGCGCGCGGTCAAAAGAGTAGCGGGCGGCGTGAGATTCACCGCCGGCATTTTGACCGTCGCAAGCTCGGCCTTGGATCCGGTGAAGCTTTGCGGCGCGAGTCCGAGCAGAATCGCGAGCGCGTTAAGCGTCGTGGCGCGCTGTTCGGCGAGCGTCGTCAAGCTCGCGCGAAAGGCATTCACCGCCACTCTCTGCTGCGACACTTCGAGTCCCGAAACGGCGCCCGCGCTATAACGCGCTTCGATAATCCGCAGCACTTCCTCGGCGTTTTTGAGATTATTCTCCGCGATGCGGATGCGATCGTTGAAGCCGAGAATCTGCGTGTAGAAAGCGGTGACGTCGGAGGTGACGACGAGCCGGAGCGCGTCGCGGTCGAACACGCTCGCGTCGGCGCGAAAATTTGCCGCTTTCGCCTGGTTGCGGTTCTTGCCCCAGAGATCGACTTCCCAACTGATGTCGCCCCCGGCTTGCGCCGCGGATGTATTGAGCGGCTCCTTGTAAGTCCGGGTTGCGTTGCCGCTCGCGTTGACCGATGGATAAAGCGGCGCCGCCGCGACTTTCGCCAGGGCGCGCGCCTGCTCGATGCGATGCAAGGCGGCTTCGAGGTCGAGATTTTGCGCCAGCGCGATGTCGATCAAACGGTTGAGCTCGTCGCTGCCCAACGCCCTCCAGAACGGCAGCGCGTCCGGCTCGGACTCAGTCCCGACGTCGGCGATGTCGCTCCAGCCTGCGGGCACGGCCATTTCCGGCCGTTGGAATTGCGGCGCCAGGCTGCAGGCCGAGAGCGTCAAGGATAGAACGATCGCAGTGGAGAAAAAATATTTACGCATAGTCTCATTCCGAAGCCAAAGCCACCACCGGGTCCAAGCGCGCCGCCTTGCGCGCCGGCAGATAACCGAAGATCAGTCCCGTGGCGGAAGCGCACGCAAACGCGAGCACGGCGGGCGCGACCGAGAAGATCACGGCCATCCCGCTGTAGCGCAACGCGAGTCCGGCGATGACGCCGATGAGAATACCCAGGACGCCGCCGGCGGCGCACACGACCGCCGCCTCGATGTTGAACTGCAAAAGAATATCGCGCATGCGCGCGCCGGTGGCCATGCGGATGCCGATCTCGCGCGTGCGCTCGACGACGCTCACCAGCATGATGTTCATCACGCCGATGCCGCCGACCAGGAGAGAGATCGCCGCGACCGTGCCCAAAAGCAACGTGAAGGTATCCTGCGTCTCCATCGCCGCTTGCAGGATCGACGCCATGTTGCGGACACTGAAATCCTCCGTCCGGTGGCGCCCCTTGAGCAAGGTCTCGACTTGCGCCTGCGTCGCCTCGATATCGGATGCGTCCTCGACCTTGATCGTGATGCTGCTCAGATAGTTCTTGCCGAAGAGCCGGATCATGGCGGTGTTGATCGGCACGAAGACCACGTCGTCCTGATCGCTGCCGTTGGGCGACGCGCCTTTTTCCGTCATGACGCCGATCACGAGAAACGGCACGTTCTTGAGCAGAACGTAATTGCCGACCGGGCTCGCGCCGCCGGGAAAAAGCGTCTTCGCCACCGTACGCCCGAGCACGACGACGGGCGCGTACTGTTTCACGTCGTCGCCGTTGAAGAACTGTCCTTCGGCGACTTTCCAGTCGCGCGCCGAAGGAAAATCCGCGCCGGTTCCCTGGGCCATGGTTTGGTAGTCGATGTTGCCGTAGCGGACCGTCATCCGGCCGGTGCGCTCGGGCAGGGCGGTTTCGACATTGGGCAGCGCCTTGAGCGCCGCGGCGTCCTCGGGCACCAGAGTGACGATGTCGCCGGCGTTGCGGATGCCCGCGGCGCCGGGACGGATCAGCATCAGATTGGTGCCGAACGAGCTGATGCGATCCAAAACTTTCTGCCGGCTGCCTTCGCCGACCGCCAGCATGGCGATGACGGCGGCGACGCCGATGATGATGCCGAGCAAGGTGAGCACCGTGCGGAAAAGATTGACCTGCAGCGAGCGCCAGGCGGTCACGAGGGCTTCCTGCAAGCTCGCGGTCAGGCGCGCGCCGTCGGCGTAATCTTTGTTCTCGTGTCCCTCTTGCTGCGCGGTCACCGTCTTGGCGCGACCGCTGTCCTCGATGACGCGGCCGTCTTGAATCTGCACGATGCGGCTCGCGTGTTTGGCGACATTTTCCGCGTGAGTAATAAGGATGATGGTGCGGCCCTCGGCGTGGAGTTTCTTGAGCAGCGCGAGGACTTCCTCGCCGCTCTTGCTGTCGAGCGCGCCCGTGGGCTCGTCGGCGAGGATCACCGGCGGATCGTTGACCAGCGCGCGGGCGATCGCGACGCGCTGCTGTTGGCCGCCCGATAGCTCGCCCGGGCGGTGGTCGGTGCGGTCGCCGAGCCCGAGGCGTTGCAGCAGATTTCTCGCGTGCGCCGCGCGCTTGTGCTTGGGCACTCCCGCATAGACCGACGGAATCTCCACGTTCTCGCCGGCGGTCGCGGTCGCCAGCAGGTTGTAACGCTGGAAGACAAAGCCGAAAGTTTCCCGCCTCAGCGCGGCCAGCTCGTCGGGCGAAAGATGCCCCGCTTCCTTGCCCAACACGCGATAGCTGCCGGAAGTCGGGCGGTCGAGGCAGCCGACGATATTCATCAACGTCGATTTGCCCGAGCCGGACTGTCCCATGATCGCGACGAATTCTCCGCGGTGAATGGCGAGCGAAACCCCGTCGAGCGCGCGCACGGTCGTGTCGCCGTTGCGATAATGTTTGTGAACCTCGTTCAGTTCGAGAACTGCCGCGCTCATAGCTGCGGCCCCCGGTTGTAGCGCGGCGCGTTGGGCCGTCCGGCGTTGTTTTGCGCCGTCGCGGGGCTTTCCGGCCGGTTGACCAGGATACGCTCGCCCGGATTCAGGCCGTCCGTCACTTGGGCCTGCGCGCGCGTCTGCAAGCCGACGTGAATGACGCGATCTTCCGGATCGGCGCCGGTCGCGACCGTCACGCGATAGGCTTTGCCTTTCTCGTTATCCTGATCCGGTGCGCGGCGCGTCAGCGCCTCGGCCGGAATGATCGTCGCGTTTTCGGCTTTGCCGAAGATGAAAAATACTTGCGTCGTCATGCCGGTCATGAGCTGGCGCCGCTCGTTTTTCACGTCGATCAAGACATCGTAAAGCACGACGTCGTTGACGATTTCCGGCGCGGGTTGGATTTGCCGGACCTTGCCTTGCCAGCGGCGCTCGCCGTTTCCGAGCGTCGTGAAATAAGCCGGCATGCCTTCCTTGAGGCGGGTCACGTCCGCCTCCGCCACCTGAGCGCGCACCGTCATCACATCGAGATTAGCCACCTGCAACACGACCGGCGCGGTCTGGTTGGCGTTGAGCGTCTGCCCCTCGCGCGCGGGCATCGTCGTAACCGTTCCCGACATCGGCGCGTAAATTTTGGTGAAGCCTAAATTAGTGCGGATGCCTTTCAAATTGGACTCGGTCTCCTGGATCTGCGCCGCGATCGATTCCACCTGGGCTTTTTCCACCGCCGCCTGCGATTCGCTTTCTTGCAATGCCTGTTGGCTGATGGCGTTGGCGGCGATCAAGGTCTGGTTGCGTTTCAAATTGTCCTCCGCCAATTTCTGCTCCGCCTTTTGCTGGTCGAGCTGCGCCTTCAAACTGCCGATGTGCGCTTCGCTCGCCTCGACTTGAGCCTGGTAGACGCGCGGATCGATCTCGGCCAGCAACTGGCCTTTGGTCACCGCGGCGCCGATTTCGACGTAAATTTTCTTGAGCTGGCCGGACACCTGCGTGCCGACGTCGACGTACTGCTTCGCCTCGAGCTTGCCTTGCGCCGTGACCACTTCCTCAATGGTCCCGCGCGTGACGGCGATGGGGCGCAGCCGGTCTCTCCGGCCGTCCTGCGCCGAGCGGGCGTACCAGTACCATCCGCCGGCGAGCATGACGGTCACGGCGACGGCGGCGGTCGTGAGTTGTTTCCGGGTGAGTCTCAATGGCGGTCTCCAGTTCATGGTTTCGCGCTCCTGTCCTTCTGTTGATACGAGCGAAGGCGCGATTGTCTCCGGCTGGAAAACAAAAAAAGCGCCGCTTCCGCGGCGCTGCAACTTACGAAAATTCTGGAGGTTTCGAAAGGAAGCTGTTATTGACGGGAGGGTGGACGTTCGAAGGCCTTGGCGAGCGCTTGCCGCTGCTCAGCGGGGAATTCCTGGGCGACTCCTTTCATGCTCGCGGCGAGGCGCTTGAACAGCTCGAGCCGCAATTCCGCGACTTTACTCGTTTCGCGATCGAAGGCGGATTCATCGAAAGGCTCGGTGGCAAAAATGCGCAGAGTTTCCTTGCGGGCCGCCTCGATCCGGTCGCGCAGCGGCTGAACCTCCCGGTGAACTTGTTCCATCTTAATTTGGAATTTCGGGCGCGCGGACTCGGGCAGTTGCTGCGCCGCCGCGGCAATTCTTTCTTGGGGCAGGGAACGCCGCTCGGCGCGCTTCGGCAATTCGCCGAGCAGCATGCCCGCCAGCAGAACGTTCAATAAAATCGAAACAAGAAAAGTGAGCTTAAGAGTCTTATTCATAACACGTCCTCGTCGGCGTATAGGAAATTTTGCGCGCTGTCCAAATCGTCCGGCGTCGTATCCACGGGAGCGTTGAAGCCGAGCACGAGGCCGATCATCAAGGTGCCGGCCAAGACATAGGCCGGCTTCGGCAGGTGAAACTCGGCGAACAGCCCTTTCATCCACTGCGTCAGCGGAAGCGTTTGACTTTGGGGCATATCCCGGGCCTTGAGAATAATCCGCTGCGCCAGGTCCGGCCCGGCCGGCTCCATTCGGCGCGAGCGCAGCATGGCATCCAGCTTTTGCAGTTTTTCGTCGCGATCGCTCATAACATCCTCACAGGTATGGCTTCATGCGGTCTTTTAAGGTCGCCTTGGCGCGCATGATCAACGACTGCAGCGCCTTCAGATTCACTTCCATCATTTCCGCCGCTTCCTGGTTGCTCAAGCCCTCGCCGAAGCATAAATTCAGCGCCGTGCGCTGCCGCTCGGGCAGCGCGGCGATTTCCCGCTCCAGCCGGCGCTGCGCTTCGGCCTGCATCACCGCTTCGTCCGGCGTCGCGCGCTCATCGATCAAGGGCAGATCTTCCGGCAGCGGCAGCGGCCGTTTCTTTTTCCGCCAATCGAGGGAAAGATTCGCCACGACGCGATAAAACCAGGTGGTGAACCTGCTGTTGCGCTCCGGCCGCCACGCCCCAGGATCTTCCCACAATTTCAGGAAGGCATCCTGCACGATATCCTCCGCCGCTTCCTTGCTTTGGACGTAGCGGTAGGCGAGCCGGTAGAAGCGCTCGGCATGCCGCTTGACGAGCGCGCCGAAGGCGGGTTGGCTGCCGGCCTGAATGAGCGCGAGCAGTTCACGATCGTCCTTTTCAGGCCAGTCCGTAGCCATGCCGCCGTTGGTTCATAGCGCTGCCGTCGATTCAATAGCGTGATCATACAACGAATCCCGTGGCCCTTACAGACTGTTACGCGCCAGCCGAAAGTTGTCTTCGCCGTTTCACTGGCGCGCTCCTAATCGTTGATACGACTGAAAATGAAAAAGTATCCGCCGAAGCTTGACAGAAATCTTTTGTCCGGGCGATATTGCCCGCCTTTTCGGAATTGCCAAGACATGATAAACGGCTTTTGGGGTGAGATGGGTTTCGTATGAAAAAACGGGGGCGCTTCCGGAAATCGGCGGCGGGAAGAATATTTTTGTTGGCCGGGCTGCTCGCGTTTTCGACCGGAGACACCGGGGCGCAAGCCCCAACCGGCTCTATTCCATCGCTCAACGCGACGGTGACGGCGCTCAAGTTCTTCGAGGGACCCAACATGGAAGATATTCCGCCGCTCGCAGCGCGGTCTTACGGCGCCCGTTTCGATCGCGCGCGAACGAGAAAAATGTTTTGGGAGCTGAGCTCAGCCACCCGGCGCCCGGCCGGACCCTCAATTACACCATAGAAACCTTCTGGCATGCGCCGACGGACGTGGACAAGACCGGCTCGCGGCAAGTCAGCAATCCTTTTATCCGAAGAGATTGGACGACGTCGTACTGGATCAACGGCTTGCGGCTTATCAGCTCGTGGAGAGTCATCAAGCCCAACGGCGAGACGTATCGCAAAGAGGAGGCTTGGGGCGCCGGGAAGTACCGCTTGGACTTCTACGTGCGCGGCCAGTTGATCACGAGCGGCTCGTTCGAAATGGTCGAAACGCAAAGCCGGTAAATTGAAAGTGAGGATGCATAGATGAGATCGCCTTTTGCCTCCAGACTCGAACAGGCCTTGAGAAAAAAAGAAAGCGTCGAAGCCTTCGTGACCAACTTGCAGCGCCTCAAGGACTCCGGCTCGGTCAACCCGGAGCAATACCGCTCCATGATGCAGGGATACAACCGCGACCTGGCGGAAATATCCAAGGAGCTGACCGAACTGCGCGCCACGATCGCGCGCGAGCTCGAAACCGACCAAATCGAGCTGGCGGATCAACGGGAAGAGCTCGGCAAGCTCGATGTGCGGCTAAAAGTCGGCGAACTACAGCAGGCTCAATTCGACCGCGCGGCGCGGCCGATTCACAAACGCATTCAGGTATTGGAAGAAAACGTCCAGCTATGCGGAAGGCTTCAGGCGGCGACCACCGCGGCGGAGCTCGCCCCTCTGACCGGCCATAGCGCGAACGCGCCGCGGACTGCCGGTCGTTTCGGCCGTCCAGCGTCATGGTTGCCGGAGCGCGAGGCGTTTACGGACTTCGTTTCGATCGAAGAGATGACGACGCCGCGCTTCAAGGCGCTGGGATTTTTCAGCGGCATCCTGCTCCTCGTGAGCGTGCTGGCCAAATGGGTCAGCTCGGAAAAATGGGCATCGGTTTCCGGCTCGGATATCAGCGCGTGGCTGCTCATCATCGGCCTGCTCGGCGCCGCCGGCGCGATTTACGGCAGTCTGCTGGCGCAGCCGAAAGTGCGAGGCTTTCTGCATCTGGTAGTTGCCGGGCTGGGTATCGTCGTCCTGCTTGCCGCCGGGAGCACGTTGAGGGCCGAGACGGTCCAGATCGATCTCGGCGGTATGAACTTGCGCATGCCGGGCGGCGCGGTGACTTATCGATCCGGCTTTTATCTCTACCTGATCTCGCTGGCGCTCATGATCTATTACGGTCTCTCGGAATACAATTCCGAAGATTGAAGCCGCGCGAGCCGCGCTTTTCCTATCCGTAGGCGCGTCAGGTCGCCACGCCTTCGACGATCGAGATGTGCGATTCCGTCTTCACGATCCCGGTAAGCTTGAAGCCGGACGCTTCGTAGAGCTTTTGAAACTCTTCCTGCGTGCGCTCGCGCCCGCCTTGAGTCAGCACCAGCATTTCGAGGTCGAGAAGGCGGGCGAATTGAGACTCGCCGGTATTTCCAACGACGACTTCGGCCAGAAGAATTTTTCCGCCGCGCCGCATGGCGCCGTGGCATTTGCGCAAAATCCGGACCGACCGCTCGTCGTCCCAGTCGTGGATGATGTGCTTCAGGATGTAGGCGTCGCCGCCCGGCGGCACCGCGGCGAAAAAATCCCCGCCGACGATCTCGCACCGGCCGCTCACGCCCTGCTCCTGCAAAAGCTTTTTCGCCCCTTCCAGGGCGTGGGGCATTTCGAACAGAACGCCCTGCATCGCCGGACGGGCTTTGAGAATCGACGCGAGCAAAAAACCGTGGCCGCCGGCGACATCGACCAGTTTGTCGATTCCGGCGAAGTCGTAGGAGCGGACGACCGCGGCGGTCTCGATGAGACTGATCGAGGTCATCGCTTCGTTAAACGTGGCGGTCAGGTCGGGTTCAGCCGCCATGCGGTCGAAAAAGGTCTCGTTGAAGATAAGGTCGAAGGCCGGCTTCCCGGTCTTCACGCTGGTCGCCAGATGGCCCCAGGGCCGCCACGCGGCATCGTGGCCGACGAACCGGGCAAATCCACGGACCGATCCGGTAACGTCGCCGCGCAGGTAGTTGCCCAGCTCGGTCAATTTGAAGCGGCGCGGTTCGGTCTCGATCAGCAAGTTCATGCCGGCCAAAGCGCGGAGCAGCCGGTAGGTCCCGTCTTCCGACAGTTCGGTCCTGGCGGCGATCTCAGCGCTCGATTGCGCGCCGCCCTTCAAGAGATCCGCGATTCCCAGCTCGGCCGCGGCGGAGATCGCCTGCGACGCCCATTTTCCCGCGATCATATCGAGCAGCTCGGATGATTTTGCCTGATTGGCCATGGCGTTGATTCCTTTCCGATGTCTTGCCGTTCAACGTATCATGCGAGCGCGCCCGCTCCAACAGCGCGGCGCCAGAGCGTAGTGGGGAACTCGGATTGACTTCCGTTCGGACCGAGCTTAACTTTCTTTTCATGAAAACCACAAATTGTTTTCAGCGGCTGTCGGTCATTTTGCTCTTCGCGGGATGTGCCTCATGCGCGGTTGCCGCCCAGTTTCAAACCGGAAGACAGGCGTTGCTGCTCAGAAACAATCCCGAAGAGGCCTTGAGCCATTTCGAACAGGTGGCGAAGACCGATCCCAACTACGTCTTCAGGTCCGGGCCGTTCCGCGAAGGGATATGGACTTACATCGGCCGTGCTGAGTATCAATTGGGCCGGTTGCCCGCGGCGCGCCGGTCTCTCGAACGGGCCGTCGCGCTCGATAAAGACGATTACCTGGCCAGGATCTATCTAGGTTTGGCTCTCGCGAAGAGCGGCGACCGCGCCAGGGCGCTGCCAGAGATTCAAACCGGCCTGAAAGGATTGTACGACTGGCTGGAATATCTCACCTTCAAGACGCAGTTCGGAGTATATTGGGACCCGAACCGGGAGATTCGTTCGCAAATAGAAAAAGATCTCACGATAATCGCGAGCAAAGAGCTGGACTGGCAGAAACTGATCGCGGACGCCGAATGGGTGGCAAAAAAAATGGAGGACGAGGTCGATATAGCGCGGCGGGACGAGCAATTGCGCGAGCGCGACCGAGACCGCTTTATCCCGCGCCGGGGGCTATCCGTGGGCGCAGGTTTTTGAGAAGCGACGCTTTCCCCGCCATCATGCGCGCGCGGCTTAAAATATTCTGGCCGGTTTTAGCCGCCGTCGTTGTGGCCGGCTGCAGTTCGACCCGCATCGTCAATCAATGGAGCAATCCGGCGTACGCCGCGCCCGCATTCAAGAAAATCCTGGTGATCGGCGTGAGCCATCAAACCAGCATCCGCCGCAGCTTCGAAGACGAGTTCGTCGACCAGCTCAAAGCCGCGGGCGTCGATGCCGCGCCGAGTTATCGATACATTCAGGAAGATGGACCGGTGGACGAACCGCGTCTCGATCAGGCGGTTCGAGAGGCGGGCGCGGACGCCGGGATCATCACGCGCCTGACGCGGACCGAACAAAAGACCAGCGTGAGTCCGGGCTACTATTATCCCGGTCCGGCGCGCGCCTTCCACCGTTGGTACACTTCCGCCTGGGCCGGGCTGTATGAGCCGCCGCGCGTGTATCGCTATGAAGTCCTGGTCTCGGAGACGAGTCTCTACGACATGACTAAAAATGAAGTCGCGTGGAGCGCCACCTTGCAGACTATGGGGCCGCACGATGTCCCCAAGGAGGTCAGAGCCTACGTCCAGACCGTGATCCGCGCGCTCCGGGAAAAAAAGTTGGTCTAAATGATATTCCCGCCCGCCGACCGGCGCCGCGCTTGGCTCTTTTTCTTCCGTCCGTTTCCACGTATCCTGCACCCAGCATGAAACCCGACGTGCGCATGATCCTGGGAAAGCTGCCGCCGTTCTGGGACCGCAACGTGCTGTTTTTTTGCAACCTTCATTCTATTTTTTACGAAAACAAAGAAGAGGCGCGCGAGCTCTTGCAGCAGATCGCCGGCGCGCAGTCCTACGGCGGGAGAGTGATGTCGATTCTGAACCTGCTTTTTCATCGGGGGCCGAACAAGATCCTGCTCGAAGCCGCGCCCGAGCCGAGCCTGTTGGACTACCTCTCCGGCGATCTCGGTCTTTCGCTCCCGACTTTCGACATATTGGACTATCGGAGTTATCGCGACCTGGCTCAGAAACGCGGCGGCGATGCCGCCGTCGAGGAGTTAAAAAACCAACCCGCCTCCTGGATCGACGGTTTTGTCACGGACAGCAATCTCGTGCAGATCGCGGGCAGATTGAAAAAACGGACGATCAGCACCCTGGAAGGGAGCAAGCAGGGGAACAACAAATACCTCCTTTATCAGCACCAGGTGAAGAAAAAGCTGCCGGCGTTCGATACGTTGATCGCGTCCAAACCCGGCGAGGTTGCATCGTGCCTCAAGAGCCTGCGTCAATTGGGATATGGAAAGGCGGTCGTGAAAGCGCAGATCGGCGCCTCGGGCTACGGCATGATCAAATTGGAAACTAAAAACTTTCAGGCGGAGAGCGTGCCGGATTATCTTTTCTTCGAGGGCCCGTGCATGGTGCAGGGATGGCTCGATCCGGAGACGCCGGGCGTCGAGCGCATCGGCTCTCCGAGCGTGCAGATGTTTTTGAACGACGACACCGTGTTCCTCTACGACTGGACCGAGCAGATTCTCAGCGACGAGAGTATCCACGAGGGCAACACGTCGCCGCCGCCTTATATTCCGGAGCACCCGGAGCTCGAGGAAGAGCTGTTGCGCCAGGCGGCGATCGCCGGCGCGTGGCTGCACGCGCAAGGCTATCGCGGCACGGGCAGCGCGGACTTTATCGTGATCGGAAAAGAGGGAAAAACGAAAGTGATCATTTGCGAGATCAACGCGCGCGTGACGGGCGCGACCTACCCGGCGGTGCTGGCGCGCCATTTCATGCCGGGCGGGTGCTGGAGCATGAGAAACATCCAGTTCCGCAGCGCGCTCGACGGCAGCCAGGTCCTCGCGCTCATGGACCGGGCGGCGGTGCTGTATCGCCCGGGGAAAGAGCAAGGCATTGTTCCGTTCAACTTCAACACCGACGCCGGAGGCAAGGTCATCAAAGGACAGTTCCTCTGCCTCGGCGAAAATCACGAAGAATGCGGCGAGCTTCTCGTCCAGGCGTGGGCGGAGCTGCCGGTGGAATGGGGTTATGACCGAGACTAGCACCAAGAGTGAAATTTTGCGCCAGCGGCTGGTCGAGCTGACGCGCGATCTCATTCTGATCCCGAGCACGCGCGATCGTCCGGAGGAGATCGACCGCTGCATCGAATTTGTCATCAATCATTGCGAGCTGCCGGAAAGCGTAACGGTGCGCCGCTTTCGGGAAGCGGGCAGTCCCTCGACGGTGATCCTGCCGCGCGACATTGCCACACCCGAGGTGATGCTCTTCGCCCACGTCGACGTGGTCTCCCGGCCGGAAGGGACAGAGTATCGTTCCACGATCAGCGGCGGCAGGATCTACGGCCCGGGAAGCGGCGACATGAAAGGTGAGCTGGCGATCCTGCTGGAGGTTTTCCGCGATTTCCACGAGCGCCATCCGGGAATTTCGCTCGGCATCGCCGTGACCTCGGACGAAGAAAGCGGCGGCGCGCACGGCACGCGCTTCCTGTTCGAAAAACAGGGCATCCGATGCGGCGTCGCGATCATACCCGACTCGGGCACGATCAACGAGATCGCCGTCGAGGAAAAGGGAATTCTTCACCTGAAACTCCAGGCGCACGGCTCTTCCGGCCACGCCAGTCGTCCCTGGCAGGCCGACAATCCGATGCAGCGAATGATCGTTACGCTGAACCGGGTGCAAAATTATTTTGCGACTTTGAGAGACGGCGACGACCATTGGCATCCAACCTGCGCGGTCACGATCCTCAACACGGAAAATCGCGTCTCCAACCGCATCCCGTCGTTCGCCGAAGCGGTGTGCGACATCCGCTTTCCGCCGCCGTACACCGCCGATCAGATGATCTCTGCCGTGAAACAATTCGCCGACGGCGGGATGGAATTCGAGGTGCTCGTCGCCGCCGAGCCCACCCGGGTCTCGCCCGATCCGCTTTTTCTCGCCGCGACCGAGGAGATCACCGGCAAACCGGTCAGGCTGATTCGCGAGCACGGCGGCAGCGACGCGCGCTTCATCTGCCGCTACGGCATACCGGTCATCATGTCGCGGCCGTTCGTCGGCAACCTCCACGCCGAGAACGAATGGATCGACATCGCCTCGATGGAGACGCTGTACCGGATCTACGAGCGTTATCTGGAAAAAAAGCTGCCGCGCGCTTGACGGCGGTCGGGGCTCGCTTGAGCCCCGCGTGGCAAGCGTCTCGCCTAAACTTTGCCCAATCAACTCCGCGGGTGATTTATGGTGGACGAACGCTCCCTTGCGACTCCATGCACCGAGGCCGGCTCGTATGACGGCGAAGAGGAGGACTCAAGCACCGCTCTGAATCCTTGCCCGCGGTTTTCAATCCAGCTTCTTGCCATCGCGACGGCGTGCAACGTCGCTTCTTCTTCGCTTTTGAACCAGGCTGCTCCGCCGGTCAGCACGCTGTCACGGATGCCTTCGGGATCATCCCACGAGACGCGCGCTACCGGCACCCAGTAATCCACGCAGGCCGTCCGCCTGGCGGCGGCCAGGATGGAGTGAGATCGATAAGAGAACTGTTCCATGGCCATCCCTCCGTGCTCTAACCACAGCCAGTATCGAGCAACGCGACTACGATCGCGTGAAGCGGAGATAAAAATTAAATGACTAACATGAACGAGTCTCAGGTGTACGCCGACGGGGTTCAGACCGCCTATCGGGTGATTCCCTGCAATCCGCGGGGAAAATGCCTGAGACGGCGCCGGTGATCCCGACAGGCTTGTGTCCAGGCCGGGCGTCTCATATAACTAAATAAAACAACCGAAGCGAGGGTACATGAAGATTCCACATAGAATCGTCGGGATGCTTGCCGCGGCTTTATTGCTCGTCACATTAATTCCCCGCCTGGGAGCGCAGATCGCTCCCGTCGCCGTGAGAGGGAAGATTACCGCGGTCAAGGGCCAGGAGCTTTCGGTCGCGACGCCGAAGGGCGAATTCCGCGTGACCGTCTCCGACAAAACCGTTATCCGGCAGGAGGCCCCCATCAACCTTTCCGACATCGAACCCGGGATGTATCTCGGCACGACGGCGGCGAAACAGGCGGACGGCATGTTCCGCGCGTCGGAAGTTCACGTCATGTCCGAGGACCAGCGTGGTTTGTCCGAGGGCCATCGACCGTCGTCTTCCACTCCCGGCAGCACGATGACCAACGCCAATGTCGAGAAGGTCGAGGACGTTGTTGTGCAGGACGTGAAGGGACGCGTGATGTCGCTCAAGTACAAGGGCGGAGAGGTCAAAATTTTCGTGCCGCCGGACATTCGTCTCGTCAAGGGGGTGGCGGCAAGCCGGGAGGCGTTGAAGCCCGGCGCCGAAATTTCCGCGCAGGCGACGCCAAACGCGGATAACACGATGAGCGCGACGCAGATCACGGTCCGCGCCCCCGGCCGGTGAAAAGGTGCGCGGCTTGGCAGAATCAACTCGCGCTTAAACGAATGCTTCGCGGACGAACAGGCTCTCCAGCGGCAGCTCTCGTTTCATCAAGCCCTGCTCGATTTGATAGCGGTTCAAAGCCCGCAGGGTTCGCTTTTCCGTTTCTCCGAGGACATAAGCGTACGGGTCCTCGCCTAAGACTTCGCGCTCTTTTCTATAGCCCGCTGCCTCCTCGGGAATCATATATTTCGGCGCCAGCTTCATAGACTCCCGGAAGGCTTCGATCAGCTTAGCCGGGAGGTCGGGATATTTCTCCGCGGTCTCCTCCTTCATCGTCATCAGATGGATGATCGGATAGATCCGGGTGCGCTTCACCCAGCGGACGATCTCCTCGGTGTCTTCGAACAACGGCTTCACGCCGGGAAACTTGCCCATCTCCCGCGGCACCGTGCCGCCGCCGAAAAGGCCGAGATGGCCGGAGTCTCCAGGGACGAGGGCGGCGCCGAGCGTTCCTCTGCTGACCAGTTCCGCGAGTTGTGCTTTTTCTTGTCCAAAGGGCGGCGGCGGATCGAGCCGTTCGACTTTGACCGGCAATTCGTTGGCGATAAAAACTTCCTTCCCGGAAACGAACCAATCCACGTCGGTTGTTTTGATGTCGTATTCGTCGAGCAGAAATCCTCGCGACCAGCTCACGGCAGTGGCGCCATAGCGGAACGCGCCCAGTTTTTTTCCCTTCAAGTCGCCGGGATGCTTCAACTTGCCTTCGCAATAGAAGATGTTGCGCTGCCGCGGGCCGCGCTGGAAAAAAACCGGCAAGGCGATAAAACGCTTGCTCTTCTCTTTCGCCCGCATAAAAGTAGCGGTGGACATTTCGCAGACGTCGTACTCGCCTTGCACGAAGCGATAGTGAAACTCGCCGGGCGAATATTTGCCGATATGCTCGATCTCATAGCCGTCGATCTGTACCCGGCCGTCGATCAGCGCCTGATTGCGCGGCTCGGGCGGGGAGCCTAACGTGATCCGTGGTTTTTGTGCCATGGGTGACCTCCGAAGATCTATCTGGCGTGTAACCTTTGGGCCGGGACGTTGTCAAGCCTAAGCCAAGCGATCGCGCGATCGGCTTCGCGCTTTTCCTTCGGCTTGCAAGCGGGTTAATGTATGCTAGTATCCGCGTTATGAGGGATGCGAAATTTGCGACGACAGTCGGAACGGCGATCCTGTTCGCACTCGGCGCAAGCGCCGCGCTCTCCGCGCCGGCGCCTGAGGACTTTTCCAAGATGAGCGTCATTTCACTCGCCGCCGGACCCAACGAGGTCGATCTCGACGGCGACGGCCGTAACGAACTCATTTTCCTGACCCGACGCGAGGGCGTGGACAACCGCAAGTACAACCAGATCTCGTTCTTCCGCGCCACGGACAAAGCGGACGCCAAGTGGCAGCTCATAACGCTTTACGACTCCAAAGGGGCGTTTGTAGCGGATAACGTTCGATCGTCGGAAGCGCCTGATTGTGTATTGCGCGATTTCCGTGTGCTGCGCTCGTCGGCGGAAAAAAACGCGCCGGTCGTCATCATCATCGGTGAACGTGAATTCGGCCAGGGCTTTGCCGACACGACTCCGGTTCGCTTTGTCGTTTATCGGCTGGACAAAAAAGTCGCCGCCGGAATGACTACGATTGTCCTGCGCGAGGACAGAGTCATCCAGGGCAAGGAGAAATATTGCGATATGGAAAAGGCGTTTCTCTCCGAGCTCGGCGTGGGTCCCGCGAAACCGGTGACAGATACGAAAAAGTAAGCGGCAGCCGGCTATCGCCCGGCTCGTTCCTTCCCGACCCTCAGCCATTCAGCAGCTTCAGCTTGTTTTTCGCGCTCTTGCCGATTTTCGTGCGCGGCACTCGGGCGACGAGGTGCTCCAGCAAACCCTTTCCCAGGTCGCGCTCGTCGCCCGGACGTTCGGCGAAGGTAAAGCCGAGGGAAAAAATATCCTCGGGCTCGAGCTTCTTTTCTTTCTTGAGCGATTCGAGAAGGGGAAAGGCTGAGTTGCGATAGACGTCGATCAGCAGCTCGACGGCCGGTTGCGGCCGCTGGGGGTGAGCTTTGAGCTGCGCCAGGCCGAGGAGAAACTTGTGCTCCGCTTTGAATTCGGGAAATTCTTTCAGCGGCGCGAAGAACGCAACGGCTTCTTTGTACTTTTTGACCTTGAATAGTTTGGCGCCTTCGCCGGCAAGACGCTCATAAACGTAATCGCCGCCGGCTTTTTTGAGCACGTGCATGAAGGAATTTTGAATCCGGTCTTCGGCCGCGATCGCCGCTTGCAGCCTTTTCCAAAACGCATCCAAAGTGTCCTGGCGCCATTTTCCCTCGTACGACGTCAAAAGCTCGGCAATGCTCCAGGCCTTGCTCGGATCTTCGCACGCGAGCAGCTCCTTGATGAGCGCGGCTCGCGCCTCGGGAATCTTGTGCAGCGAGTGAGCGGCGATATCGCGCCGCCGGTAATCGGGATCGCCGAGCTGCTCGATCAAGGTGCGCACCGTTCCCGGCGTGCCGAAATCCCCCAGCTTGCGCAGCGCAAACTGCTGCACCGCGCCGTGTGCGCCGGTGAGCAGACGCGCAAGCGCCGGGCGCGAATCTTCCGGCAGCTCGTGCGCGTCGAGCAACTCCAACGCCAGGCGGGTGACCTCGGAGAACTCCGCTTCTTCGAGGATGGCGAAAAGCCTGGCGTACTCGTCCTTGCGCAAATCTTGTTTTCTGAGGCAGTGGAGCAGCGCCGCCAGCGCATGAGAGCGGAGGCTCGGATGATGCTCGTGTCCGAGAAAACCGGAGAGCCGCCGGCGCGCCTGCGGATAACCGAGCTGTCCCAGCAGGCGGATCGCAGAGACGACCGCGGGCCGCTGCTGCTTCGCGTCGAGCCTGGCGATGAACGCTTCGACCTCGTCGTAGAGCAGTTCGTGATCTTTGGCGTCCATTTCACGAATCGCCGGCACCATCAGGTCGCAAATCGCGCGGTTGAACTCGTCGGTTCCGGACAGCAGCATTTGCAGCAGCCCTTTCCAGGCGGTCTTTCCACGCACGGCGCACAGCACCCGCGCCGCGTTTAGCTGCCACGCGCGCGAGGCGGCCGGCGCACTTTCAAGAAGCGGCTGGACCGCCGCCTGGCCCGCCCGGCCCAGCGAGCGGACCGCCCGTTCTTGGAGCTCTTTGTCCGAATCGTCGAGAAATCGTGCGAGAACGGACGCTGCCGCTTTGGGTTGGACTTCCTCGAAGTAACGCAGCGCGTAGTCTTTCAAGACCGGATTGGGCTGGTCCAAAACGGCCGCGACGGTTTTGACGATGCGCGCGTTTTCCAATTTGAGCGCGCCCAAAACCAACAGCGCGGCGCAACGGTGCTCGATGGTGCCTTTCCCGGCGAGAGTAATCAGTTGCTCGAGAGTTCTATCCATTGCTCAACAGTTTCGCGTTTCGACTCTCAGGTTTCAAGGAGAAGCGGAAATTAAAACCGGACTCGAGACTGGAGACCTGAGTTAGAAGAAGGCGAGGGCGCGGATTTCGATACTCTCTCGCGGCGGCGCGCCCGGCGGGCTGGCCGGATCGTCGAACGAGGCGTGCGCCGTCCAGCGCGCCCGGCCGTCCTTGGCTGAATCGTAGGTCTTGAAGACGATCGCTTCATTTCTTTGCATCTTCGGAAAATAAAACCACCGGTGGTCGGGGTTGTAAGTAATATGGTAGATCTCGCCGACGCGATCCGGGTAGCGCCGTTCGGTCGCAATCAAATCCTTCGCCGGCAGGCTGCGCGCATCGGCGATCGCGACCGGCGCGCTCTCCACCGGCTTGCGAATGGGACGCCAGGTTTGAATGACGGCAAACCGCCGCTGGAGCAGCGTATCCGCCTCGGCCGGCAGCAAGTCGCGCACGCGCTGCGGGCCGGACCATTCGGTATAGTCGTTGTGCACGCGCCGGACCGGCTCGCGCACCTTCTTTTCCTCGCGCGTCGCATCATCCTCGGCCCGTAGAGTGTGGTCAAAAATCAGAACTCTCGACGCGCCGGACAGCTCCTTAATCAGCCGCTCCATTTCCGGATAATAAACCGACCGTATCTCTTCTTGGTTATAAAAATCAGCCACCCTGGTTTCGTGGTCAATCAAAATGAATCCGTCCTGCTCGAGCGAGAGGCGCTCGCGAATGAGCCGTCCGTTGTGGATGACTGCCGGCCGATCCTCGTACTTGCCGGCATGTTGCACGGGCGTCACACCGGGCGCGTTCGAATGGCTCACCGGCTTCTCTCCGGTGTCCACAAGGTAGTTGAGAGAGGTCTCCACGAAATCGGACGTTTGGGTTTGCGGTCGTGCCATGGCGATCT
This sequence comes from Binatia bacterium, assembly GCA_036506735.1. Classification (GTDB taxonomy): domain Bacteria; phylum Desulfobacterota; class Binatia; order UBA9968; family UBA9968; genus JAJPJQ01. Next base: position 19,016 of record DASXRG010000131.1, read on the forward strand.
CCTTCGGACTTATTGTGACATACCTCCGCCGCTCATGGCTGTCAACGTTGCGCCGAAGCGCGACTTCGACTCTGCTTTAACTCGGCGCGAGAAAATTGAAAATCCATTGTTACGTCCTCTTGACGGCGAGCGCCGTGCTATACTACCGATGGCGCGATGGAGCGCTCTAGTAAAGGAGGCGCCATGAAATTCAAAAAAAGCGTCATTGGGTGGCTCATCCTTCTCATGGTTCAATGCTTTGTGACCGTCTTCGCCTTCGGTCAGGAGAGGGTTCGCATCGGCGTGCCGTTGTTCCCGACGGTTTCGTTTCCGGTATTCATCGCGCAGGAGAAAGGCATTTTCGAAAGGAACGGCTTGAAGTCCGAAATCATCAGGATCAACAGCGAGCCGACGACCTATCAGGCGCTGATCTCGGGCGACATCGACGCCACTTCCGGAGCGCCGACCGGCCTGGTGCAATCCAATCTGCAGGGCGTGCCGGTGGTCTCGCTCGGCAGTTGGGACAATCTGGTTTCGTACACCGTGGTCGCGCGGGACAAGATTGACGACCTTTCGCAGTTGAAAGGAAAAAAAATAGGGATCAATAGGCTCGGCGGCAAATCGTCGCTGATTCTCCGCGTCATGCTGGAGGATGCCGGCCTCAATACAACGAAAGACGTCATCTTGCTGCAACTCGGCGGCTCGCAGGAAAGGCTCGCGGCCTTGATGAGAGGCGGCATCGACGCGGCGCCGGTCGATTTCGCCTTTGAGCCGAAAATGAAACAGATGGGATTTTTTCTCGTCACCGGGAAAAAGACGCCGTTCATGAACGGGCCGATCACCGTAAAAGTCTCTTCTCTGCAGTCGAACCGCCCCAAGTGGGTGCGCTTCGTCAAGGCGTATTTGGAAGCGACCGTTTACCTGACGACGAACAGAGAAGGCTCCTTGGAAGTCTTACGGCGCGCCCTCCAATTGGACGACAAGGAAACGCTCGAGCATACGTACGAGCAGATGCGGGCGCGCGCCACCGTCGATCTGGTTCCGCCTGACGCGGCGGTCGAGAACCTGGTCAAGATGATGGCTTACCTCGATAAACGGGCGTCTTCGATCGACAAGGGCAAGCTCGCCGATTACTCCATCTTGAAGGAGTTGGGGCAGGGCAAGACGAAAAAATAAGCCATGAGTGAAGTTCATTTCGTCGATACCACCTTGCGCGACGGGCAGCAGAGCCTCTGGGCGCTGGGGATGCGGACGGGCGCGATGCTCGCCGTCGCGGAGCAGATGGATCGAGCGGGCTTCGAGTCGATGGAATTTTTCGTCTCGATCATGATCAGGAAATACGTGCGGGAGCACAAGGAGAATCCATGGGTATGGCTGCGCGAGGGGACCAAGCGCTTCCGCCGGACGCGATTGCGCAACCACGGCGGCATGCACGGCTCCGGCGCATTTGAAAAATTGCCGCACGCGGTGATGCGGCTTCTGATCGAGCGCATCGTCTCCTACGGCGTCACGCTGACCCGAACTTCGAATTGCTGGAACGATTTCATGGGTTTTAAAGCGGAGCTGAAAGAACTCCGGGACGCGGGCATGGAGACGATCGTGAATCTCATCTATTCCGTCTCGCCGCGCCACACCGATGACTATTACGCCGAAAAGGCGCGCGAGGCGGCGTCGATTCGGCCTTATCGCATTTGCTTTAAAGACGTGGGCGGGTTGCTGACGCCCGAGCGCGCGCGAACGCTGATTCCGGCAATCCTCAAAAACGCCGCCGACGTTCCCATGGAGTTTCACGCGCATTGCAACAACGGCCTGGCGCCGCTATGCTATCTCGACGCGGTGAAACTAGGCATCACGACTCTGCACACTTCGATTCCGCCGCTCGCCAACGGCTCCTCCCAACCTTCCATTCTCAACGTCGCTAAAAATCTCAGGGCTCTGGGCTACACGCCGGCGATCAACGAGAAAGAAGTGAAGCCTGTCGAGGAGCATTTCACCACCGTTGCCCGAGGGGAGGGACTGCCCATAGGGAAACCTCTGGACTACGATCAATTTCAATATCTCCACCAAGTGCCCGGCGGCGTCATCTCCAACCTGCGCCACCAGCTCCGTCTCGTCGGTATGGAGCCCAAGTTGCCGGCGACGCTCGAGGAGGTCGCCCGCGTCCGCGCCGAGTTCGGCTACCCGATTATGGTGACGCCATTGTCCCAATTTGTTTGTAGTCAGGCGGCGATCAACGTGATCGTCGGAGAACGGTATAAGGAAGTCACCGATCAGGTCATCCAGTACGCGCTCGGATTCTGGGGCGCCGAAGCGCCGTCGCTCATGGATCTGAACGTGAAGGACAGAATTCTGAATCGTCCCCGTGTGAACGCGTGGAGGGGCTGGGAGCCGCCTCAGCCGTCGCTCAAAGAGGTGCGGCGCCGGTTCGGCGGAGCTTCGGTTTCCGACGAGGAACTTCTCCTCCGCGTCTACGCGGGGGAAGAGGCGGTGCAGGCGATGCGGGGCGCCGGCGCGCCAAGAGAGTATTTGAGCGCAAACCAGCCGCTGGTCCGTTTAATCGAGGAGCTTAGCAGAAAGAAAGATTACCAGCGGATCCACGTAAGCACGACAGCGATGTCACTTCTCCTCGCCAAGCGAACCGACTCGGGACAAGTCTAGGCGATGGTCGCGCACTTTTCGACCGACTACTTCCGGCTCCGGCGTACGGATGGTGGCGATCAGCGGAAGATGGTCGGAAGCAATACGGGTGAGCGGCGTGCGGACGCACGACACGTCGATCAGCGCCGAGGGTGGAGAGACCCAGATTCGATCCAAGCCGAAAAGGGGAAATGGAGAAGGGAACGTGGGCAAACGCTTATTTTTTCCGAAGCGGTCTTCCAAGTGGCGCAGGGCACGGCCGGAAGGCAGCCATTCGTTGAAGTCGCTCAACAAAATGACCATGCGCGTGCGCTCGACCGACAGCGCGGCCAGGAGGCGGTTCGCCTGGAACCTGCGCTCGTGCGGGCGAAGTCCGAGGTGCGTGACGATGACGCGCACGGCGTCGCCGCCGATTTCCACATCGGCGTCGATCGCGCCGCGCGGCTCGCGCCCGGGCATGGTGAGGTCGAGCCGCTCGACGTTGAGGATCTTGAATCTCGTGAGCAGAACGTTTCCATACTCGCCGCTCTTGCGCATCAAAAACCTGCCCGGCACGGCTCGGAGGCCGCAGCACGAGGCGAGGTAGTTCATCTGGTGCGATTCGACTCTGCCGTCCGATTCCGAGTGCACCTCCTGCAGGCCGATGATATCGGCGCCGCTCTCTTTGATGACGTCGGCGATCCGGCAGGGATCGCGGCGCCCATCCATTCCGACGCATTCGTGAACGTTGTAGGAAAGCGCAGAGAAAACCGGCATGGTCAGGAAGAGCGGTTTAGCGACCTTTCGGCGTGCGCGCGATAATTTTCCGTCGGCGCCGGAGCGCGCTGCGCGCCGAGCCAGTGGCGAAACCACGCGGCGCCGAACAACAACAACAGCAAAATTCCGCCGACGACGGTGAAAGTGAGCAGGCTCGGCTCGCGCACCATCTGCTCGAGCTGGCTCCCCAAGAATGTCATCCCCAGGACTCCGGGACTTATGCCGATCAAAGTTCCAAAAACGAAGTCGCTAAACTTGACGCGGGCCGCGCCCGCCGCGAGATTCACGACGGAATACGGTGCGACCGGAATCAGTCGAATGGCGGCGACCGCAAGAACGCCGTGTCTGGAGATCAGTTGATGCAGGCGGTGCCAACGCCGGCCGGTAAAGCGCGCGACCGTGTCGTGCCCCAGCCGGTGGCCGATGGCGTAGATCAACATCGCGCTCACCAGGCAGCCGACCAGCGAATAAACCAGCGCCGTCCATGGTCCGAAAGCGAAGGCCGTGGCGGCGATCAAGATCGTCACCGGAAACACCGCCAACCCGCCCAGGAGATAAGCGCCCAGAACGAATAACGGCGCGGTGTCGCTTTCTTGGAGCGACGCCTCCCAGCTTGCGATGGTCTGGACGTCGAACCATTCCCGCAGGCTAGTCCAGCGCCAAGCGGCCGCGAGGCCGAAGAGAACCAACATGATGATCGCCGCCCGAAGCGGAGCGCCGCTGGTGAAGCCGCGCTCTTCGGGCGGGACGAGGTCCTTGACGACCTGGTCCGGTGCGATCGGGGCCTCGGGATCGATCACGGCGGAATCGGGAATCATCTTATCCAGCAATTCGGAAACCGATCCGTCCAAAGGTTCGAGCGTGCGGTTTTTATTTCCGTGCAAGCGGTCGATCGCGGCGATCAACGAGCCGGTCTCGGCCGCCGCGGCGGCCAGCTTTTCAACCGGCACGTCGAGATGCTCCGCTATAAGGTCGCCGCGAAATTTGGCGATCCGTTCTTCGATTTCTTTGCGGCCCTCGGACTCGAAAGCCAGATCGCATTCCGTATCCAGCCCCATGGAGCGATTGGCGAGATTGGCGGAACCGACGCGCACTAGCCGATCATCCACGACCATGAGTTTCGAATGGACCGACATGCAGCGCCTGCTCAAATCGGCGATGAACGGACAGTAGACGCGCAGGCGATTATGCCGGTCCGCCGCGCGCAACCGCTTGAGCAGCCGCGCGCGCAGAACGTCCATGATCGCCGCCTCGAGCCACCCTTCGCTGTTCTTGGAAATCACCAGCACGACTTCCGGGCCGTCGGGCTCGCGCAGCCGCTTGACCAGCGCGTCGCCCACGGCCGCCGAGCTCAGATACTGATTTTCGAAATAGATCGAGCGGCGCGCCGCCCCGATCGCATCTTTGAGCAGCGCCTCGACCTCTCTGACCTGCCGGTTTTCTCCGTACGCGGGCTCGGTGCGCGCGATGGCGATATCGACGTCCGTGATGTCCGGCGTGACCGAAGCGGGCCAGGGATTCGCCGCGGCCGCCGGAGCGCGGAGGCGCTCGCCGGTGGCGCGCCGCCAGCGGTCGCGCACGAGATCCGCCAGCGCTGCGGCGGCTTTGCCGTCCACCGCGATTTGCACGTCGTGATGCGGCGGCAGCATCGTGCCGCCAAAATCCGCCCGCCGCGGCTCATTGCATGGATGTTTCGGCGTATCCCATCTTCCCTTGGCCAGATCGAGCCCGCCGACGAAAGCGACCGCATCATCGACGACGACGATCTTCGAATGGTGCGAAGCGCCGAGGGGATGATTCGCATCGAGGTAAAAATGAACCCGCCGATCGAACTCGGGAACCGGCTCCCGGTCGAGAGTGTAAAGCGCCGGAGCGTTCCAGATGAGAATGTGAATCCGGAGATTAGGGCGCCGTTCGACGAGTGAGTTAAGGAAGCTGCGAAGGTCCCGCCCGGCGTCCTTAGGATTCTTGGCTTCCGGAGTCAGGCGGACTCGGCTGTCGAAATCCCAGCCCAAAATCAGAATGGATTCCTGTGCCCGCTCGAATGCTTCGGCGACGGCGGAAAAATAAGCGGCGCCGTCGATCAGCAGCTTGACCCGCGACGCCGGCGCAAGCTTCCAGCAATTGTTTCCTTCTTGCAAAATACGCGACGGCATTACGATAAATTTTAACAGAGTCGGGCAAAAGCACTAGACGGGTAAACACCTGAGAGTTGAGCCGCTCAACCTCAGGATCGATCCAATCTCGCCGGAGCGCATTCGATTTTTGTCTTATAGATATTCTCGGCCCTTGAGAGGATCGGGAATTTTTAGGCCGATTTTTTTAATCAGGGGGTCTACTTCCCGTATGAATTCTTGCCGTGCCTGGGCATTGGTTCTGCGTTTCAGGCCCCAGTAGATGTAGCGTTGATCGCGCGTCGAATCCGAGCGGCCGAACATATCGAGCGCCTTGACGTACCAAAAATCCAGCGCCTGCTGTACTTTCTTTCGCGACTCCTCTCCCTTCGCTGCAAGCTCGGCTGTCTTGCTTTCGCCATAACCGACGTGGCCGATCTCCTCTTTGATGACCTGCGGCAGGATTTCCTCCAGCGGCCGGTAGGTGCAGCCGAAGAACTCTTCCAACTGATACCGTCCTACACGGTCGATCAGGAAGCCGAACACGGCGAAATCCTCCCACGTTTTAATGACACCGCGAAACGCGGTGAGATAGCGCTTCTGATTGGGCCAAGCGAGCACAAAGGACACGTCGATGCCGATGTCTCCGGCGACGCGAGCGATCTTGCGGAAGTGATCGAGCTCTTCCGCCGCGGTGCGCGCCACGACGAGTTGATCGACCTTGGCCGGAGCCGAAGGCAGAATATCCTTGACGTAAAGATGCGGCCCGCCGATCTCGCAATCCGCTTGGATCGTCAGCACCCGTCCCAGAAGATCCCGATATTCCGGGGCCATTTTTTCGACGTCTTTCGACTCCACCTTATCGCGAAGCACACCGCCTCCTACCTTATATATAATCTAACCCTATTAACGATGATCTCAAGCGCTGCGCAATGAACCCTTCAATGCAATGACAGGGGAACTTTCGAGTAAAAATTTCCGGTTAATAACGTCACCCTACGGAAGGATTTACACGGTGAACACAAGTCAAACTTAAAAAACCTGTGCGTTTTCGCGGTTGGCACCCCGATTGCTCATATCTAAGACCAACGAGGGTAATTCTATGAAGTTCTGGGTGTTCTTTCTGGCTATTTTTGCTTTGTCGTCAGCAGCGCCGACGCTGGCAGACGACGTGGAGAACGGCAAAGTGAAGCAGGAGTTCGAGCTACGGAAAAACAACCCTGAGGGGCAAAAATACAGCTTCGAGGATTATGTGGCCGACCTCAAAGAAAATGCCCGCGGCGATGAGCCCCAGGCAATCAATCCGCCGTCTCAGGCGGCCAACGCCGAAAAGCGCGAGTACAAGCCGATGAATCCGGTCAAGCTGTTTCGCTGGTAGTGATCGTGAAGTTTCGTGTGCTAGAGCCGACAAAGTCGGAGAAGTTGGTGGTCCCAACGGGAATCGAACCCGCTACCCGGAAAAAGGGGCAGCACTAAAAAAGCTATAACCGGTGCGCCTTTTCGAGGTAAAAAAGCTCCGCGTTCGTCTCACTGCCCGTCCCTAAACCTACCCTGATAATCCCTCTGCATTCCCCCTTTAACCGAAAGGTTTCGGTTGTCTTAGATGGAGCGTAGCTTTGCTCGGGAGGGATCAGGACATGGATACGATCTACAACATTCAGACCATCAAAGTAAGGCTCAAAGTTTCCGAGCCGCCGGGCCGGAAAAAAACTCTCGACGGCGATCGAGTGATCAGCTACTTGCGCGGCATCTATCGCAAGCTGGACGAGGATCAGGAGCACTTTACTATTTTGTGCCTCGATCAGAAAAACAGAGTCACGGGTTACAAAGTGCTATTCTCGGGCGGTACAACACAGACGACGGTGGATCCGAAAATCATTTTTAGGACGGCCCTTCTCATGGGAGCGGTTAAACTTGTCATTTGCCATAACCATCCGGGAGGCGATTCAAGGCCGAGTCCGGACGATGAACAGCTAACTGCCCGGCTCGAGTCTTTGGGCGATCAGTTATGTTTGAAAGTCGTTGATCACATCATCCTTGGCGATAGAACCGCCTGGAGCCTTGCCCGAAGCAAAGCGATCGACGATTTCCTTACGGAGCTGCGAGAGAACCGGGCCCGCGGCGTGAGGCGTACGCGCCGGCTGCGCCGGCGCGCGCGTGGCCATGCCGAGGCCCGCCGGTTGGCGCGATGGTCTTGACTCTGACTTTGAACTCCGGTGCCGGCAACGCAAACACCCGTCCGCGGAGGTAATCGCTATCCAGGCAAAGGGCTTCGCAAATCTATCGGAAACTTCCGACGGCAAAGTCATCGGAAGAAAACCACACGCGAGCCCGACGCTGTATATGGATTTGCTCCCTCGGAGTCACCAGGACATCGATGCCGGCAAGATCGCGCAACGCCCGAACCAAGACTGCGCGCCAAATATCTAGCTCGGCTTCCGGAAGCACGCACAAGATTATAACACATGGCTTTTTTCACTCGGCCGGAGGAAATAATTTGCGTGATCTTTTAGAAGTTACAGGATAGAATTTCATTTCAAAGCTTGGGGGCTAGGGCATGCAACCCGAACGCCGGGCACTCTCACCGGCCCGCCCCCAAATTCATTTCTTGAGAGCACGTCAGGAGAGAGACGGTTATGGCAAAAAAGCCAAAGAAGAAAACCCCCCTTTCTGTTGTTCTAAGCGATACGTTTTTCAACCGAAATCTCCTTCACCAAAATCCCTTCTCACTCAGAGAGGAGCTTTTTATAGGACACACCAAAGAGGATGGGTGGATCATCCTCGAAAACCTACTTTGCGCGATAGAGCATGAAGCCGAGTTGGT
>DASXRG010000132.1:0-2216 GCA_036506735.1 Binatia bacterium
CTCAACGATCTCGAGCGCGTGGCCGGCGAGCTGGGCGTCGAGAAACTCGGACGAACGGCGGGCTAATGCATCCGAAAATCTTTGTCACGCAACCGATCCCGGAGAAAGCACTGGCTCGACTCCGCGAGATCGGAACCGTGGAGCTGAATCCGGACCCTCTGCACATCATCACCAAGGCCGAATTGATCGCGGCGCTCAAGCAGAGCGATTATCTTTTCTGCCTGCTGCACGATACCGTGGACGCGGAGATCATTACCGCCAATCCGCACCTCAAGCTCATCGCCTCGATGGCGATCATCCCCGCGAGCATCGACGTCGCAGCCGCGACCGCGCGGCGCATTCCCGTCACCACGATCCCGCCCGTGGTCGGCGAGGCGACCGCGGATCTCAACTGGGCGCTTCTCTTGGCGGTCGCTCGCCGAGTCGTGGAGGCCGACCGCGCTATTCGCTCCGGTCTTTTTTCCAGGCGGCCAGTCGATGCGCTTCGTGGGAACCGAAGTGCACGGCAAGACTTTGGGCATCGTCGGGCTCGGGGCCATCGGAGAAGCGGTGGCGCGGCGCGCTAGGGGATTCGGCATGCGCATTCTCTATACGAAACGTCACCGGCTCGACGGCCCGCGAGAAGTTGCGCTTGGCGTCGAGTACCGAAGCTTGGATAGTCTCTTGAATGAATCGGATTTCGTCTCGATCAACGCCGCGCTGACGCCTGAGACCGTTCATCTGATCGGCGCGCGGGAGCTCGGCCTCATGCGGCCGTCCGCGTATCTCGTGAACACCGCCCGGGGGCCGATCGTGGATGAAAAGGCGCTGGTGCGAGCGTTGGAAGAGAAGCGCATCGCCGGCGCGGCGCTCGACGTCTACGAGCATGAGCCGGCGGTCGAGCCGGGGCTCGTCAATTTGCCCAACGTGGTATTGACCCCTCACCTCCAGCGCCGCGCTCGAAACCCGCGAACGGACTGCGGCGATCGTGATCGATAATATCGCCGCGGTGATCGACGGCCGCCATCCGCCGAATCTCTACAACCCGGAGATCTACGGGTCATGACATTGAGATTCAAGTCTTTTCTAGTGAGCGTTCCCTCTCCCCTTGCGGGAGAGGGTTAGGGTGAGGGGTATCCTCTCCCGTCAAGGGAGAGGAGGAAAACAAACCCGGAATAGGATCAACTTTTAACTGCGCGTCTGTCGCACGCCCCGGTACCACTTCAGAATCTCTTCCCCCGTCCAAAAGAGGACACCCTGCTTTTTTTTCAAATAGGCAAAAGTTTTTTCGAAGTACTTGATTCGATGCGGGACGCCGCTGATATACGGATGGACCGCGATCGCCATCACGCGGGCGCTTTTCGTCCCTTCGGCATAGAGAGTGTCGAACTGATCTTTGGCTCGGCGAAAAAATTCCTCAGCCTCGTGGTGCTGCAGAATCATCATCGGGATATCGTTCAGCTCGACGGTATACGGGAGCGAGACGAGCGGGCCATGCGCCGTCTTGATCTCGTAGGGCTGGTCGTCGTTGACCCAGTCGGCAACGTACCGGAGCCCCGCCTCGGCCAGAAGATCGAGCGTCTCGGGCGTCTCCGTGAGCCCCGGGCCGAGCCATCCTGACGGTGCTGCTCCCGTAAACTTGCGGACGACCTCTACCGATTTCCGAATCGCCTCCCGTTGATTCTCCAACTGGTGCATGGGCTTTTGAATAAAGCCGTGGCCCATGAATTCCCAGCCGGCGGCTCTCGACGCTTCGGCGATTCTCGGATAGGAGAGGCAAGCCGAGGCGTTGATGGCCAAGGTCGCCTTGATCTTGTGCTTGTCGAGGACCGATTTGAGACGCCAAAATCCCACCCGCATTCCATATTCGAACCAGGCGAAGTTCGGAACATCGGGAATCACCGAGGCCCCGCCCGGCGGCGGCAACACCGTGCGCGGCATCGGCCCCTCGATATCCCACTCCTCGACATTGACGATCACCCACACGACGACTCGAGCGGACTTCGGCAGCCGAAGCGGCGGGCGGTCGATGATCGCGGAGTAAGGGATCTGGTCGCGCGGAAAGGCCATGACGTCTCCTTGGAAAATTTTCCGTCATGCTACCCGACGCCTGAATCATTGACAAGAAGACGCGGCCGGTGGTAGCACAAGGTCGCTCAAGTCCTAACCCCGACGAAATAACGCCATGGAATTCTGGATCACGCAGACCTTCAACGGCATTTCCTACGGCGCGCTCC
>DASXRG010000133.1:0-3457 GCA_036506735.1 Binatia bacterium
GATGCTGCCGGAGGTGGGGCTCGAAGGCGCGTTGCACGCGGGCGAGAAACTGCGCCAGGAGATCACCGGATTGCAATTCGAACCGCAGTCGGCGGACCCTTTTTCCGTGACGGTGAGCATCGGGGTCGCCTCCACGTCGCATGGCGACTATGAGGACGGCCAGGCGGTCGTCAAAGACGCCGATATGGCCCTCTATCGGGTCAAGAAGAGCGGAAAGAATAGGGTCGAATCGAACACCGACTAGCGCCGGGCCGTTGAAAAAGGCCCATCTACCATAGCCTGCCTATGGCAGGCGTTATGATAGCCGCGCTCCAATTGACTATGGGAACGCCCGCCAGTGGCGGGCTATGGCTCGGCGTACTGAAAAAGTACGCCTTCGCTCGGGATTCTTCGCGCGCCTTGTATCTGGGACCTTTTTGAACGGCCCGGAAACGTTTGTCGCCCGAGGGCTTACTTCACGACGAACTGCGCCTTGTCCGTGGCTTTCAGCTCGGTCTTGTGGTCCTCGGTGGCCACTCTGACCTCCAGCGTATGATTCCCGGGTTGTATTCCGGTTAAGGTTCCCTGCTCGCTCTCGAACATTCCCATCAACCGTCCATCGACATAGGCGTGGACGTGGCGGCCGATTTTTCCTCTGACCAGCTTGAACTCGAGCGGAATCTGGTCGCTCTTGAAGACCTGTCCTTTTTTCGGCGCGACGATCTTGACCTTGGCGCCCTCAGCGGGTTTCAGGTCCGATGTGAGCGGCATTTTGTCTCCCGCCTTCATCGGCATCTCCATGCCTTTCATGCCGCGATCTTGAGCGAATGCCCAGATTGGTATTGAAAGCGTCAGTGCCGTCAGAAAAACGAAAAGCCGTTGCCGATACATGGTTGCTTTGCTCCTCCCCTTATTTCACCGGTCGGGGCGGCGATTCAAACCCGCTGTAGCGCGCCAACTCTTCGGGCTTCAGAGCTCCTTCGAACCGCTGCCCGTTAATGATCCAAGTCGGGTAACCTTGGATGTTCATGGCCTGGCAAACGGCCGCTTCGGGACCGCCCCGGCCGAGAGGACTGCATTCGACGTACGGCAGGCTGTCGGCCGCGGCGCCGAACATCCGTTTTTGATCTTTGCAATGCGGGCACCACGAGGCGCCGTAAAACTTGGCGGTTTTGGCCAAATGCTCGGCCAATGCGGGGAGCTTCGCACGGTCGAACGGCGAATCGTTCCACGTCGCGGTGTAGCTCAAATGAATGAGCGACAAAAGCACAAGGCTGCCGAAAACGGTTTTGAGAGTCCACGGCGTCCAGGAAAATTTGACGAGGCCTGGCGGCCGTTGATAAGCGACCGTTCCGAGTATCGCGGTCATCAAAACGAGCGAGGAGAGACAATAAGGGCAGGCCGCCTTCAGTTCAAAAAGCGCAATGGCTGTAAGATAAGAGCTATAGAGAACTCCGAACAGCGCGACCATCCAGGCCAGCTTCCAATGAATGTCCGCGCGTTTGACGAACGCTATGGAGACTAGGGCCGCATAGGCGAGAAAACCCCAGAACGAAGTCGGTAGTCCGAGAAGTTTGGACCATCGGCTGCCAAGAACCACGTCACAGGCGCTTCCGGTGGTGCACCCAGCCACCGCGTGGCCTTTCAACGCGGAGACAGTTAGGTAAGCCGTAAGCGCCATCCCGACGAGTGCCAAGCCGAAGAGAATCCAGTTCGGCGCGGTCCTGGTTAAGAGCGGCCGGTCGAGTGTCCTCCCGCCGTATGAGTGTTTTCGTATTGGCTGGCTCAAGGAGCGCCTCGGCGATTATTTCACCACAAAATCCACTTTGTCGCTAGCGTCCAATTCGGTCTGATGATCCTCGGCGACGGCGCGCAGCTCCAGCGTATGCCGGCCCGGCGGAATTCCCGTCAAGGTTCCCTGCTGGCTTTCGAACATGCCCATTAGCTCGCCGTCCACGTAGGCGTGGGCATGATGCGCCCTTTTTCCCCGGACCAATTTAAACGAAATCGGCACCTGGTCGCCGGAGAAAATTTCTCCTTCTTTGGGCGAGAGAATCTTGAGCTCGGCGCCGTCGGCGGGCTGGAGCGACGTCGCCGGGTGCGCGCCGGTTTGATGCCGGCTGTGCGCCGCCGGCGGAAGAACCGTGAGAAATCCGGTGACCGAAAGGACCAGAAAACCGAGCAGGCTCTCGGCGCCGATTCTCCGCAAAGCTTTCTTACGCAGCGCGGGGTCGTCGCCCGTCGCATCGAAGAGCCTTGGTCTGGTTGAAAGGAAATTGATCGCGCCGAGCGTGATCATCGAGAGAACCAGAAAAACTTTCAGCACGAGGACTCGGCCGTAAGGGCTGTCGACGAGCGCGTTCCAGCTTTGGACGTGGACCCAGCTTTGATAAAGTCCGGTTAAAATCAGAACCGGTACGCTGAAGAGCGCCAGCCGCGAGAAGCGTGCGACCGTTTGAGCCGCCCAGGCAAGAGACAGGTTGAGCCGCTTTGTGCCGCGCCAAAGCGCCCACAAGAGAACCGCCAGGCCGCCGGCCCAGAGGGCGGTGACGAGGAGATGGACCGCGTCGGCCGAGACGGCGAGCAAAGTATTTTCCTTCACCGCGGCCGCATGGCTCATGAGGCTCCTGCCGGCGACCAGCGGCAGCGCGAAAAAAAAGGCCCACAGGCAAGCGCGCCGGATTTCGGCGACGTTGCGAAACTGCAGCAACACGACGAGGAGAAAGACGCCGTATAGCTCGCGGAGGAGCCAGACCTTCCCGCTCTGCGTCCGGAGAAGATAACGAGAGATAATATCGAGGCTCGGAAAGGTCCCGCCCTGGAGCTTGGCGCCTTGAACGATGAGCCAGAAAACGGCGACGAGGAGAAACGTCAACAATAGAAGCTGCGCGGACGCGAGCAGCGCGCGCCTCAATGGATTTTCCCCTGCCGGGAGGACAAAGCCTGCGGTCGCGAGCGCGCCGGTGAAAAGCGCGAGCACCATATACGCGGCAGCGGACACGACGGCTTCAAGCGGGACCACGTTTACTTGTCTCCGGTCGTTACGGTGAAGCGGAGCACGCCATCGGTGATGTGCGTGTCCACGGACAGAGCCTGCCACTCGATCGTATAGGCCCCCGGCCTGAGCGGCTTGAGGTCAACCGCGAGGATGTCTTCCGCCAGGCGCCGGAGATTTCCCTGGCCGACTTTCTCGCCGTTGGAATTTTTCACCACGATCTGGCTGAACTCGATCTCCACGCCTTCGGTAAACTGAATGCGCACTTCGCGCGGCGGCTCGCGCAAGACCGCGCCGTCGGCGGGAAGCGCAACGGCGGGATAGGCGTGTGCCCAGGCGGCTTCCACCGTGGCGGCAAGCCACAGAAAAATGCTAGCGCGGGTTAAAGACTTGAAAGACATAGGTCGCCTCGTAGGAGCTGAGATCGAATTTTCCCTCGCCGCCTTCCACCCGCTCCTCAAACTTAACGCGCGCGAGATAGGA
>DASXRG010000134.1:0-1824 GCA_036506735.1 Binatia bacterium
CAGCACACCAACGTGTGGGTCGGCCCGCCGCATATCAAGTCGTTGCAGGATCTCAAGGGCAAGCGCGTCGGCATCAGCGACTTCAACAGCATTCGCCATTGGGCGATCCAGATCCAACTGGTCAAAGCCGGGTTGAATCTGGAGAAGGACGTCGAATGGGTGCGCCTCGGTGTGAATTCTCAGCTGCACAAAGATGCGATCCGCGCCGGGCGCGTCGAATGCGCGCCGGTGCCGCCATGGTATGCAGAGGATTTGATCGCCGAAGGCTGCAATGTGTTAGTGTCGCCGGCCGATCAATATCCCGATGGCCGGCCAGAGAGAGTCATCGTCTCCACGGGACGCATCCTCGAAGAGCGGCCGGACATGGTCAAAGCATTCCTCAGAGGGTTAGTTCGCTCGTACTGGTTCGTGCGCGATATGCCGAAGAACTATGAGTACATCACCAATCTCGAAAAACGCATCCGCTTGACCAGTCCGGACCCGGAAGAGCGCAAGGTGCAAGCGCCGCGCTCGCTGCGCGATCTGGAAGCGATGCCGTTTCCTCTCGACGGTCGAGCGAGCGGTTTCGAAGATATGCTCAAAGAAGAAGAGAAGCTCGGCGAGCTTAACTACGACGTCCCGCCAATCAGGGACGTGGTCGCGCAGGATTTGGTCGACGAGGCGTTTAAAGAATTGCGCTCGCGCAAAGAGCTCGACGAAGAATTTCAGCGCTTGAAGAAAGCCGAGGCGCGTTGGGGATATTAGTCGGCGCTGATGTGCGGGTTTTGACAGAGGGAGAGACGATGAAGAAAATTGCCTTTGCACAATTCTTCTTCCTAGTATTTCTCGGCGGGCTCATAGCAACTTCGTCGCTATACGCTCAGGCAGGGAAGAGTTTTTTCGAGGGTAAGACGATGTCCTACCTCGTCGGTTCTACGGCCGGTGGCGGCAGCGACATAATCGCGCGCTTGGTAGCACGCCATTTTGAAAGACATATCCCTGGAAAACCGCGCATCGACATCATCAATAAACCGGGGGCCGGCGGGCTGATCGCCGTCAATGAACTTTATAATTTGCGCAAGCCCGACGGCCTGAGTTTCGCTGCGATCAACCCCAGCGCGCTGTTCGCCATGTCGGCGGGCAATGACGCGATCAAGTTTGAATTGCAAAAATTCATTTGGATTGGACAAGCTTTCGACGACGCCCAGACGCTTTACGTGCGCTCGAACACGCCGTACTTGAGCTTCGATGCGATCCGCAAAGCCAACAAAGAAGGCAAGCTGCCAAAAATGGGCGCGCAGTCGCTCGACCATACCAGCAATGTCGTGGTCAAGATCGTCGGCCATATACTCGGCTTGGACTTCCACGTGATCCCTGGTTATCCGGGAACGCCTCAGATCTTGCTCGACATCGAGCGCGGCGCCCTTGATGGCCGGGCACAGAGCACCGGTTCGTTATTCGCGACCAAGCGGGAATGGTTGAAGAGCGGCTATATTAAACCACTTGTGACCTCGCGAAAGTCACGCGACGCGCGTTTGCCTGATCTCCCAAGCATCGAAGAGCTCGCACCGACAGGGACGAAAAGCTTGCTCGCCGCGCTGCATGCGGCGCAGAATATCTCGCGCTCAATCGCCTTAGGTCCCGGCGTGCCGGCCGATCGAGTGAAAGTATTGCGCGATGCCTACGCGGCGATGGCCAAGGACGAACTGTTTATCAAGGAAGCAGAAAAGATGGGTGCGGAAACGACCTTGATTCGTGGTGAAGACATGAACCGCGACATCGAGGCAACGGTGCGCGACAAACGGCTTATGGATATGTATAAGACGATTACCGAGGTGAAGTAGA
>DASXRG010000135.1:0-1750 GCA_036506735.1 Binatia bacterium
TGCGTGAGCAGAAGCGTGCGGCAACCGATGCGGGCCGCGGCGAGCGCGGCCTCCGTGCCGGCATGACCGCCGCCGACGACTATGATGTCGAAATGCGTGGGGAATTGCATGGTTTGCCTCGAAAGATACCCACCGAAACGAGCGCCGATGATACGGCAAAGCGCGTCCCCGCAGAAGCCTTGGCGGGGTCAGAAAGAATGATGTTTCACGTGAAACAGACCTGTTTGGTTCCACGTGAAACATTCGACATCCGGCTTGGGGCCAGTCTAGCCTAGAGGAGGTGCCGTCGATTCCCGGATGATCAGCTTTACGGCGACGTTGGACACCATGGGTTCGTCGCCTCTCAAGCTCGCCAACAAGGCTTGGGCGATGCGCACCCCTACCTCGGCGGTGGCGACGCGAACGGTCGAGAGCGCAGGATAGGATCGCCGGGCAAACTCGGCATCACCGAACCCTATCAGGGACAAGCGCCGCGGCACGGCGATGTCGCGGATCGCGCACTCGCGCAATGCGGCAAGCGCTTGGGCATCGCTCGCGCAAATCACCGCCGTCGGTGGATCGTCATGTTCCAGCCACCGCGCGATCGCCGCTTGCGCTAAGTCGACGTATTCCCCGGAATCCAAACCTTCGATTCGCACGGAGGCGGCGTCTAGTACTTGTCGTACGGCACTTGCGGTATCCCCATCGGGCCGGGCGATAACCGCGACGTTGCGATGCCCGAGGCTGAGCAGATAACGCGCGGCTAAAACCGCCCCTTCGCGGCGGCCAACGCCTTGGCCGGAGACGCCGGCCGCCCAAGCGGGCTCGCCGACGCCAACCCATGGGACGCCACGGGCTTCCAGCGCCCGCGCGATCTCTGCCGACGCGCCGACCTCGACAAAGACAAGGCCCTGCGCCCCGCGCGCCAAGAGCGCGTGCGTCGCCAGCAGGTTCTGCTCCGGCGACCCGTCTGTCGTCGTGAGCATGACGCCGTAAGAGGACTCGGCGAGTCCGCGCTCGCACGTGGTGAGAACGCCGGCAATGAGTGGATCGGCAATGTTGCGCACAACCATCCCGATCAACCCCGACCGCCGCGTAGCCAGCGTCCTTGCGGCAAGGTTTGGCACATAGCCGAGGCGTCCAGCTGCGGCCAGGATGCGCGAGCGCAGTTCTGTCGTCACATTCTTCTCGCCTGCAAGCGCGCGTGACGCGGAAGCGGTGGAAACGCCGGCGGCGCGAGCGACATCGCGCAAGGTCATCGTCTCAGGTGTTCTGCGCATTGCTTGGACGACTTGCAACCGATTGCGGATATCGCTTGCAGTAATCGATTGCAGATATCGCTATCAATCTATCTTAGTAGCGTCGTGCCGATAAGTCCAGGGCCGCCCATGGGCGAGAATTCACCGGGCGTCGGCGAAAAGCCGTCGACATTCGGGGCGGAGATGCCGCAGGTTTTTAGCGCTGCACCTTATGCCCTGCTGCGGGGAACACGAATCTCTCCCCGGCGGTTTTAAGTCTTGCCCGCGGGGTTTGGCAGACGTTCTGATGCGCGCTGAAGATGAGGCGTTACTATGTTCTACTTGCGCGGGATCAGCGGATCAAGGAGCGATGCCGATTCCGCGAAGCGAATCCTGGCTCCGCGCAGCGCTCACGCGGCTAGTCGCGCACCGAGATGTCGCCGCAGGTCCGCAAAGGCTCTCGGTTGTTTCGGGCCAAGCCGAGCAAAGAGCTGGTCATGCGCCGCCAGCTCGTGTTTCCACAGATCGCGTTC